>JARLIV010000060.1 GCA_031291555.1 Methylovirgula sp.
CGACGCGCTGATGGATTCGATCCCGCTTATCTGCATCACTGGCCAGGTGCCGACCCATCTCATCGGTTCGGACGCCTTCCAGGAATGCGATACGGTCGGCATCACCCGCCATTGCACCAAGCATAATTACCTCGTCCGCGCGATCGAGGATCTGCCGCGTGTCCTGCACGAGGCGTTCTATGTCGCCCAGCACGGCCGGCCGGGCCCCGTCGTCATCGACATCCCGAAGGATGTGCAATTCGCCCGCGGCGAATATTTCGGCCCCAAGAATGTCGCGCACAAGACCTATCATCCGCGCCTTGAGGGCGATCCGGAGAAGATCGAGACGGCGGTGAGCCTGATGGCTGCCGCCAAGCGGCCGATCTTCTATACCGGCGGCGGGGTCATCAATTCGGGGCCGGAGGCCTCGCGCCTGTTGCGCGATCTCGTCGCCGTGACGGGCTTTCCGGTCACGTCGACGCTGATGGGCCTCGGCGCCTTTCCCGCGCATGACCCGAAATGGCTCGGCATGCTTGGCATGCACGGCACTTACGAAGCCAATAATGCGATGCACGATTGCGATCTCATCATCGCCGTCGGCTCGCGCTTCGACGACCGTATCACCGGCCGGCTCGACCAGTTCTCGCCCGGCTCGAAGAAGATCCACATCGATATCGATCCGTCCTCGATCAACAAGAACGTCAAGGTCGATCTCGGCATCATCGGCGATTGCGCGCATGTGATCGCGGCGCTGCTCGCGCGCTGGAAGGCGCGCGGCGAGAAGCCGGATGCCGAGGCGCTGAAAGCCTGGTGGCGGCAGATCGATACGTGGCGGGCGCGCAAATCGCTCGCCTATCGGAATTCGGACAAGGTCATCAAGCCGCAATATGCGATCGAGCGGCTCTACGCGGCGACCAAGGGGCGCGACACCTATGTCACGACCGAGGTCGGCCAGCATCAGATGTGGGCCGCGCAATATTTCCATTTCGACGAGCCGAACCGCTGGATGACGAGCGGTGGCCTCGGCACGATGGGCTATGGCCTGCCGGCCGCCATCGGCACGCAGATGGCGCATCCGCACGCGCTGGTCATCGACATCGCCGGCGAAGGCTCCATCCTCATGAACATTCAGGAGCTTTCGACGGCGGCGCAATACCGCCTGCCGGTCAAGATCTTCATCCTCAACAATGAATATCTCGGCATGGTGCGGCAATGGCAGGAATTGCTGCACGGCGGGCGCTATTCCGAGAGCTATTCGGAGGCGCTGCCGGATTTCGTCAAGCTGGCCGAATCCTTCGGCGGCCACGGCATCCGCTGCTCCGACCCGGCCGATCTCGATGCGGCCATCGCCGAGATGATCGAGACGCCGAACATGGTCGTCTTCGATTGCCGCATCGACAAGACCGAGAATTGCCTGCCGATGATCCCGTCGGGCAAGGCGCATAATGAGATGATCCTGCCGGATACCGACGAAGCGATCGGCGACGTGATCGATTCGGCCGGCAAAATCCTTGTTTGAGATCGGGAATGGCTGACATGAACGCCCCCACCGCGCCGCTTTCGCCCTATTCCTCCGCGCTCGGCAAGGAGAATGTCGAGACGCATACGCTGTCCGTCGTCGTCGACAACGAGCCGGGCGTGCTGGCGCGGGTCGTGGGCCTGTTTTCCGGGCGCGGCTACAATATCGAGAGCCTGACGGTGGCCGAGGTCGCCCATGCCGAGCATCTCTCGCGCATCACCATCGTCACCTCCGGGCCGCCGGCGGCGATCGAGCAGATCGGCCATCAATTGGGGCGGCTGGTGCCCGTGCACACCATCAAGGATCTGACGCTCACCGGCAATGCGATCGAGCGCGAGCTGGCGATGATCAAGGTGGCGGGCACTGGCGTCGCGCGGCAGGAGGCGCTGCGGCTCGGCGAGATTTTCCATGCCCATGTCATCGATACGACGACCGAATCCTTCGTCTTCGAGCTTACGGGCTCGGCGTCGAAGATCGACGAATTCGTCGAGCTGATGCGGCCGATCGGCCTCGTCGAGGTCGCGCGTACCGGCATTGCCGCCATGACGCGCGGCAAGGACGCGACCTGATGTATAATGTCGGGCAATCCGAAACCGCGGCCGTCATGCGCGGACTTGATCCGCGCATCCAGGCTCCAACCACAGCAATTAGCCTTTGTGTCTGGATACGCGCGTCAAGCGCGCGTATGACGCACGGGAAGGATGAAGCCTTGACTTCAGGCACCCTTGTGCTCGGTCTTCGCTAGCTTTCATTAACTTCAATAGCCGCCGCGCGGCTTACTAACCGGGAAACCTTATCCATGCGCGTATATTATGATCGTGATGCGGACCTCAATCTCATCAAGGGCAAGAAGGTCGCCGTCATCGGCTATGGCAGCCAGGGCCATGCCCACGCGCTGAATTTGCGCGATTCGGGCGTCAAGGATGTCATCGTCGCGCTGCGCGAAGGTTCGAGCTCCGCGAAGAAGGCCGCCGCCGAGGGGCTGAAGGTTCTGTCTGTCGCCGAGGCCGCGAAAATCGCCGATGTCGTCATGGTGCTGACGCCGGACGAATTGCAGAGCGACATCTATCGCGAGCATCTGGTTGGCAATCTCAAGCAAGGCGCCGCGCTCCTCTTCGCACACGGGCTTTCGATCCATTTCAACTTGATCGAGCCGCGCAAGGATCTCGACGTGTTGATGGTGGCGCCCAAGGGTCCCGGCCACACGGTCCGCGGTCAATATAAGCAGGGCGGCGGCGTGCCCTGTCTCATCGCCGTGGCGCAGGACGCGACCGGCAATGCGCATGATCTCGCGCTCTCCTATGCCTCGGCCATCGGCGGCGGCCGCGCCGGCATCATCGAGACGACCTTCCGCGAGGAATGCGAAACCGATCTCTTCGGCGAACAGGCCGTTCTCTGCGGCGGTCTCGTCGAGTTAATCCGCGCCGGCTTCGAGACGCTCGTGGAGGCGGGCTATGCGCCGGAGATGGCCTATTTCGAATGCCTGCACGAGGTGAAGCTGATCGTCGACCTCATCTATGAGGGCGGCATCGCCAATATGAATTATTCGGTCTCCAACACTGCCGAATATGGCGAATATGTCAGCGGCCCGCGCGTCATCACCCCGGCCACCAAGGCCGAGATGAAGAAAATCCTCGACGATATCCAGTCCGGCCGCTTCACCCGCGATTGGATGCTGGAGAACAAGGTCAATCAGACCTCGTTCAAGGCGAGCCGGGCCCGCGCTCAGGCGCATCCGATCGAGCAGGTCGGCGCCAAGCTGCGCGCCATGATGCCCTGGATCGGCGCCAACAAGCTCGTCGACAAGGAAAAGAACTAAAATCCGGGGCTTTCCCCGGCGCGGCCTCCGCGCCGGCGCCTCCCGCGCTCTTTTCCGGCCGCTCTTGATCTTGCCGAGAGCGGCCGCATATTCATGATAGGTGCATATGCGCCTTTTTTGACTTGGAGAGAGCCATGAATATCGAAGGATCTATTGCGCTGGTCACCGGCGCCAATCGCGGTCTTGGAAAGGTTTTGGCTGAGCAATTGCGCGCCAAAGGGGCGCGGAAAGTCTATGCCGGGGCGCGCGACCCGGGGAAAGTCAGCTATTCTGGCGTCACGCCGGTCAAGTTCGATGTCACCAGCGCGGCCGATGTCGCGGCCGCCGCGGCGGCGCTGGGCGATGTGAATCTGGTCATCAATAACGCCGGCATCGCGCCTTTTGGGACATTGGCCGGCGATCCTTCTCTCGAAGCCGCCCGCGCGGTGATGGAGACCAATTATTTCGGGCCGCTTCGGGTCGCCAACGCCTTCGCACCGATCCTCGCCAAGAATGGCGGCGGGGCGCTGGTCAATATGCTCTCGGTGCTGAGCTGGATCACCTTTCCCGCGCTTGGCGCCTATTGCGCCTCGAAATCGGCCGCCTGGGCACTGACCAATGCCTTGCGGCACGAGTTGAAGGAGCGAAAGACCTTGGTGATCGGCGTCCACGCCGGGCTGATCGATACCGACATGGCGGCCGGGGTGGATGCGCCGAAAGTCTCGCCGGAGCAGGTCGCGGCCGCGATCCTTGAGGCGGTGGCGAGCGGCCGCGAGGAGGTTCTGGCCGACGAAACCTCCCGCCGGGTCAAATCCGCGCTTTCGAGCGAGCCGGGGCCCTATCTCTAAGCCGCGTCACGCGCACGCCATCAAAAGTTCTATTGTCTGGGCGCCAGCGGAGTCTTAGGGACTGCTGGCGCGCACCGCTGCGCGCCCAGGCGAAAGAATCTTGCGCGAAATCCTCACCATCCTCGCCATCATTCTGATCATCTTTTTAACCGCCGCTCTGGCGGTGCCTTATTTCATTGATTGGAATGCCGAGCGCCATCTGGTCGAGGCGCAGCTTTCGAACCTCACCGGCGCCGAGGTCAAAATCCGCGGCGGCATCGATCTCAAGATTCTACCGACCCCCTATCTTCAGCTCGCAGATGTCGAGCTCGCCGTGCCGGCGCGGGGCACGGACGTCAAGGCAGCGGAACTGCATCTCGAGATTGCTTTGACAGCGCTGATGCGGGGCGAGGTCGATTTCGTCGAGGCGCGGTTCGTCGATCCGCACGTGCGTCTGCGCGTGGAGAACGAAGCCTTGCCGTCGTGGCGGCCGACGCATGGGTTCACCGGCCAGATGCGCTTCGAGCGTATTTCGGTCACGGGCGGCAGCCTCACCGTGGACGACCCGGCCGTGAGCCGCGCCTATCATTTCGACAATATCGCCCTCTCGGCCGAGGTCGATGCGCTGACCGGCCCCTTCCGCGGCGACGGGCATTTCGACATGGCCGGCGCGGCGAATACCTTCCGCTTCTCGACTGGCACGCGCCAGGGCGCGAAGCTGCCACTGAAAGCGACCTTCGACGAAAACGCCCGCCATCCGAGCGCCGATTTCGACGGCAATCTCGTCTTTGATCAACATGCAGCCGAATTCGCGCTGCCCGGCGCCGACGGCACGTTGCGTCTGACCGGCAGCGGACCGTTCGATCTGCCGTGGCAGGCGAGCGGCACGCTCAGTGCCGCGCTACGCAAGGCCACGCTTTCGAGCCTTGAAATTCAGATCGGCAACGATCTCGCCGCGAACCTCGATGGCAGCGCTGTCTTCGATCTCGGCGCCCCCACCTCCGCGCATCTGAAACTGCAGGCGCAACAGCTCGACCTCGACAGACTGCTCACGGCCAAAGATGCGCCCGCTCCGTCGCAGCGGCTTTTCGCTGCCTTCGCCGACCTCGCGGCGGCGCCGGATGTTTCGCTCTTCGGTCTGCCGCTTGGGCTCGATTTTTCCGCCGGCACTCTGATCCTGGGCGGCGAGGCCCTGGGCAATGTCGCGGGCGCTTTCGCCGCGTCCGGGCCGCAGCGCGATGCGGTGAAATTTTCCGCGGGCGATCTCGCCGGCGCGCATATCGCCATCGACGGTCAGATCGAGACGGGCGCCGCGCCTGCTTTCAAGGGCCGCGTCGCCGGCGGAACCGATAGTTTTCCGCGGCTCAACGCCTGGCTCGCGGCGAACCTGCCGCGGCTCGCGCTGCCGGATTGGCCCATCCAATCTCTCGCACTCGATGGGGCGGCCAATATTTCGCAGGTC
Source organism: Methylovirgula sp. (assembly GCA_031291555.1). GTDB lineage: Bacteria > Pseudomonadota > Alphaproteobacteria > Rhizobiales > Beijerinckiaceae > Methylovirgula. The sequence continues at coordinate 5,586 of JARLIV010000060.1, forward strand.
GGCGCCGTCGGCAGCGAGCTGACGCTGCACGTCAACGGCTCCGTGCTGACGGGCACGCTCGCCTATACCAAAAAGATCGGTGCCGAGCCGGCGCGCCTCTTCGCCGACCTTTCGGCGCAAAGGCTCGAATTGCCGAGCCTGCCTGATCTCTCGGCCTTAGCGCAGCAGATGCGCGACATGGATCTCGGCCTGCGTTTCGATGCGCAGTCGGTCAAGCTCGCGGGCTCCCGCATGGGGGCGATCGAGACCGGCCAGATCCAATTCGATTTCGAGAAGACCGGCGCCTCGGCCGTGCTGAAGAGCCTGCAAGTCAGCGGCTTCGATGGCGCGAATGTCACGGCGAACGGGCGTTGGAGCCCCCGTGGCGGCGATCTCGCGCTTCAGCTGGACGCCCGCCGTATCGACGAAATCGCGGCGCTCGTGGCGCATCTCGCGCCAAGCCCGGAGACCAATTTCATCGCGGCGCATAGCGCGGAATTCTCGCCCGCCCATCTCGGCCTCGCGATCGAGGGCACCGCCGATAATGGCGCCATGACCTTGACGGGTCTGAGCCTGGCCGGCACGGCGGGGGAGACGCGAGTCCTCGCCAGCGGGACACCCGGGCAGGGCAAGGACATCGCGATCTCGCTTCGCGCCGAAGCGCCGGACGGGCGCGCCTTGCTGCGCCAATTCGGCTTTGCGCCGGCGCCGGGCAAGCGGCTAGGCGAGGCCATCATCGACGCGACAGCGCATGGGCCACCCGCGCATCTCGAAACGCGCTTCTCGGCTTCGCTGGCGGGAGCGAGCCTCGACTTTCACGGCGATATCGCGGAGGCAGCCAAGGCGCCCCGCGCCGCGGGCACGGTGAGGATCGCCAGCGCCGATCTTTCCGCGCTGTTGCGCGCCATTGGGCTGGCCGATCCCGATCTTGCGATTGCTTTACCGCTCGATGTAAGCGCCGCCGTGCAAGCCGACGGCGACGGTCTGGTGTTGCGCGCGATCAGCGGCTCGTGCGCCGGGAACAAGATCGCGGGCTCGCTGAGCTATGGCGGCGACCGTGGCGTGACTGGCACATTGCAGACAGACACGCTTTCGCTCGGCGCGGTGCTGCAATTGGCTTTGGGGCCGCCGCGTCCGGTGAAAGGCGGGCAGCTCTGGTCCTCGGCACCTTTCGCCGCGCCGATCGAACTGCCGCCGGCGCTTATCGCCGTGCATGTCGGCGCGTTCGGCCTTGCGGGCGCAGGCGTCGCGCGTGACGCGGATTTCAATCTCGCGCTTGCGGTGGGGCAGGTCGGTCTCAAGAATTTTTCGGCGAAACTTGCCGGCGGCCGTCTTCTCGGCGATCTCACGTTGCGGCGGAGTGGCGCGACCGCCGCCGCCGAAGCGCATATGGGCCTCGATCACTATGCGCTCGATCTGCCCATCGTGAAGGGCCTCGTCTCGGGCAAATTCGATCTTGCGGGGACAGCGCAGAGCGCCGATGCGCTCGTCGCCGCGCTCGCCGGCTCCGGCGCGTTCACGGTTACAGAGCTTTTGCTTTTGCGCAGCGATCCAGGCGCGCTCGGCCACGTCTTCAGCGATGTCGAGGAAGACCGGCTCAGCCTCGACGAGACGGAGATCGATCGGGCGCTGTCGGATGCGCTCGATCAGCATGCGCTCGAAGTCGCGAACGCGAATTTCGATGCGGGTCTCGTGGCGGGCGTGCTGCGGCTCACCGGCAAAGGATCGGTGCCGGCCGCCGGCACCAGCGGCGTGACGCAGGATACGCAGGCCGCGCTGGACCTCAAGACGCTGCGGCTCGATCAAAGCAGCGTTCTCACGCTCACCGCGCTGCCGCGGAATTGGAGCGGCGCGCCGCCGCAGGTGGGGGTCGAATGGACGGGTCCGCTCAAAGCGCCGGTGCGCAATCTCGATGCGACAAGCTTCGTCAACGCGCTCGCCGCGCGCGCCATTGCGCGCGAGACGGCGCGGATCGAGGCGCAGGAATTTGATGTGCACGAACATGCCGTCGCGTTGAACCGGCTACAATCCCTGCGCCGGCAGGAAGCTGACCGGCAGCAGGCGAGCGCGGATCTCGAA
>JARLIV010000008.1 GCA_031291555.1 Methylovirgula sp.
CGCGGGCCGTATTTGCAATCCGGACTCGGGCTGTCCTTGACAGCCCCAAGGGCGCCGCCTATGTCCAAGCCGCTGTTAGCACTCTTGTCCATCGAGTGCTAACAGGTCAGTCATTTTCAATCCGTCCAGCGCCGGTGCCCTCGGCTTTTGGCGTTGTTCGCGAAACGTTCAAGGAAGCAGCGCAATGACTTTCCGACCCCTCCATGACCGCGTCGTCGTCAAGCGTCTCGAAGGCGAAGAGAAGACGAAGGGCGGCATCATCATTCCCGATACGGCGAAAGAGAAGCCCCAAGAGGGCGAAATCGTCGCTGTCGGCCCCGGCGCCCGCGACGAAAGCGGCAAGCTCGTCCCTCTCGATGTCAAGGCCGGTGATCGCATTCTCTTCGGCAAGTGGTCCGGCACCGAGGTCAAGATCGATGGCCAGGATCTCCTCATCATGAAGGAGAGCGACATTCTCGGCATCGTCGGCTGAATGTCCCGGCTCTAGCGAACCCAATTCAGGAGTTTCCCAAAATGGCAGCCAAAGACGTACGCTTCTCCTCTGACGCCCGCGACCGCTTGTTGCGCGGCGTTGACATCCTCAACAATGCCGTGAAGGTCACGCTCGGCCCCAAGGGCCGCAATGTCGTGATCGAGAAGAGCTTCGGTGCTCCGCGCATCACCAAGGACGGCGTGACCGTCGCCAAGGAGATCGAGCTTGCCGACAGGTTCGAGAACCTCGGCGCCCAGCTGATCCGCGAGGTTGCCTCGAAGCAGAACGATATCGCCGGCGACGGCACGACGACCGCGACGATCCTCGCCTCCTCGATCGTTCGCGAAGGCACCAAGGCGGTGGCCGCCGGCCTCAACCCGATGGACCTGAAGCGCGGCATCGACCTTGCGGTCGAGGCGGTTGTGGGCGACCTCAAGGCCAACACCAAGAAGGTCACCTCCAACGACGAGATCGCCCAGGTCGGCACGATTTCGGCCAATGGCGACACCTCGATCGGCCAGATCATCGCGACCGCGATGCAGAAGGTCGGCAATGAGGGCGTCATCACGGTGGAAGAGGCCAAGAGCCTCGAGACCGAACTCGATGTCGTCGAGGGCATGCAATTCGACCGCGGCTACCTCTCGCCCTATTTCATCACCAATGCCGAGAAGATGATCGCCGAGCTCGAAGATCCCTACATCCTGATCAACGAGAAGAAGCTGTCGTCGCTCCAGGCGCTGCTGCCGGTGCTCGAAGCCGTCGTGCAAACCGGCAAGCCATTGCTGATCGTGGCCGAGGACGTCGAGGGCGAGGCGCTCGCCACGCTCGTCGTCAACAAGCTGCGCGGCGGCCTCAAAGTCGCGGCCGTCAAGGCGCCGGGCTTCGGCGATCGCCGCAAGGCCATGCTGGAGGATATCGCGACCCTCACCGGAGGCCAGCTCATCTCCGAGGATCTCGGCATCAAGCTCGAGAACGTCACGCTGCAGATGCTCGGCCGCGCCAAGCGCGTCCGCATCGATAAGGAAACGACGACCGTCATCGACGGCGCCGGCTCCAAGGCCGACATCGAGGCGCGTATTGCCCAAATCAAGGCGCAGATCGCCGAGACGACTTCCGATTACGATCGCGAGAAGCTGCAGGAGCGCCTGGCCAAGCTCGCGGGCGGCGTCGCCGTCATCCGCGTTGGCGGCGCGAGCGAAGTCGAAGTGAAGGAAAAGAAGGATCGCGTCGACGACGCGCTCAACGCGACGCGCGCCGCGGTCGAAGAAGGCGTTCTGCCGGGCGGCGGCGTTCCGCTGCTCCGCGCGGTGAAGGCGCTGGACGCGGTCAAGACGATCAATGCCGATCAGAAGGCGGGTGTGGACATCGTCCGCAAGGCGATCCAGACGCCGGCGCGCCAGATTGTCGACAATTCCGGTGCTGATGGCGCCGTCGTCGTCGGCAAGCTGCTCGAGAATGGCAATTACGGCTATGGCTATAATGCCCAGACGGGCGAATATGGCGATCTGGTCAAGCTCGGCATCATCGACCCGACCAAGGTCGTTCGCACGGCCCTGCAGGATGCGGCCTCTGTCGCTGGCCTCCTCATCACCACCGAGGCCATCATCACCGAGCAGCCCAAGAAGGAAGGCGCCCCGGTCGGCGGCGCCGGTGGCATGGGCGGCATGGGCGGCATGGACTTCTAATTCGCAATTGTGCGAAACGACACTTAAAAGCCCCGGATTTCCGGGGCTTTTTGTTTACTTCACTTGTGCGGCCTGGTGCATAGGGCAAGAATATCGTTTGTCGCGCGCCGATCGCTGGCTAAAACAACGGCGCGCGGCGCAGACTGTTCTAATATTGAAATAGAATGGCCGGATCCCGCGCTTCCAAGAACCTGGACCAGGAGGGAGAAAAGTGGGTCAGTTGCCGCCGACGGGAAGCAAGAAAACAGCCACGCGGGCTGATCTGTTGAATGCCGTTTACGAATCCTGCAAGGGCCTCTCCCGCGCCCAGGCACGCGATATTTTTGAAATGACATTGGAAGAAATTTCGGCAGCGCTCGTGCGCGGCGAGACCGTCAAGCTTCGCTCGTTCGGCCTCTTCTCGGTCCGCGCCAAGCGCGAACGTATCGGCCGCAATCCGCGCACCGGCATCGAGGTGCCGATCAAGCCGCGGCGGGTGCTCACCTTCCGGCCTTCGCCGGTCCTTGTTGCGCTGATTAACGGCGAAAGCGCCGAATCTGCACAGGAATTGCAGGACTAGGCGGGTCGGCACGGCGAAAACCCGTCGGCCGCGCGTTCTTAGAAAAGCCGCGAAGATTACGAAGCTGTAACTAGGCGGCGATTTGCGCCTATGCGCTAGATCGCGATGCGTTTAGGTTGAATCAACCTAGACGCATGTGACGCGATCGATTCCAATAAATCGGAGCGGGATTTGCGCGAAAAAGCCGGTCGTCACTTTTTTGCATCCCGCTCTCGCAGCGTGTTTGACCGGGCAAAACGCAGGATAGTCGAACGATTTCCATGAAGAGTCTTGCAATTCTCGTCGCGCTTTTCGCCGCGGCTGCCGCTCTCGTCGCCATCAGGATCGGTGACACGACCACGGGCCTGCTTGCTGCAACCTCGCTGATCTGTGCTTATGCGACGTTCCGGTCGCAGCAGATTTCAAGCTATCTGAAGATTTTCGTTGCGATCTTTGCGATCGAGGTCGTCATCTTCGGCGCGCTGTGCCTCGCCGTGCAGCTCCATCAATGGCCGCCCGAGTGGGCCGACTATGAGATTCCCGAGAGCCTGCCGCTCAGCGTCGCGTTTTTCGCGATCGGCGTCTACGCGATCTCCTTCGTGCCGCTCGTCCGCTCGATGATGCGGATCGCCGACCGCTATTTCGATTCGCGTGAGGTCTCGAGCGCCAAGGTCTGGCCGTTCCCCTCCTATCGCGCGGCCGAGCGCAAGATCGGCGCGGCGATGGTGGTCTTCCTCGTCCTCATCAATCAGGCCGAGGTCGGCATCAACATCCGCCTCTCATTCTTCTCGCGCGATTGGTTCAATGCGATCCAGAACAAGGATGCGAAGGCCTTCTGGTATCAGCTCTTCACAGTCTTCATGGTCTGGGCCTTTCTCTACATTTTCGCGGCCGTCGTCGAATATGTCGTCACTTCGACCCTGGTCATCCGCTGGCGGCGCTGGCTCACCGGCTTCTATCTCGATCGCTGGCTCGACAATCACCGCCATTACCGCATGTCGCTCGCCGGCTCGCCGGCCGACAACCCGGACCAGCGCATCTCCGAGGATATCAGCCGCTTTATCGACGGCGGCGACGTCGGCTATGGAATTTATTCTTTCTCGATCCTGCTCATCTCGAACCTCAGCTCGCTGGTATCCTTCGCCATCCTGCTCTGGATTCTCTCGGCGAATTTCACTTTGCCGGGGACGCATATCGCCGTGCCGGGCTTCCTCTTCTGGACCGCGCTGATCTATGCCGCCATCGGCACCTGGCTCACGCATTGGATCGGCAAGCCGCTCACGCCGCTGTCCTTCAAGCGGCAGCGCTATGAGGCCGACTTCCGCTTTTCGCTGGCGCGTCTGCGCGAATATACGGAACAGGTCGCACTGCTCTCGGGCGAGGAGACGGAAAAGCGCTCGCTCAAGACGAGGTTCGGCGCGATCGTGGCGAATTATTTCGAGATCATCGCCTGTCGTAAACGGCTGACGGCGTTCACCGCTTCCTATTCGCAGATCAGCCCGTTCATCCCCTACATCGTCTCGGCGCCCTTCTATTTCGCCGGCAAGATCACGCTCGGTATCATGACGCAGACGGCGAGTGCCTTCAGCAATGTCAACAGCGCGCTGACTTTCGTCGTCACTTATTACGTCTATCTCGCCGATTACAAATCCGTCCTCGATCGTCTGACATCCTTCGACCAGTCCATCGAAAAGGCGGATAGCTACGAACTGCGCCCGCAGCCCGCGCGAGTCGCGCCAGGCGCCGACAATGTCAGCCTCGCCGAGGTGACGCTGCGCCTGCCGGACGGCCGCACGATCGTCGAGGATGCCAATGTCGATCTCGTCTCGGAGATTCCGGCGCTGTTCGTCGGTCCCTCCGGTTCCGGCAAATCGACGCTATTCCGCGCCATCGCCGGCATCTGGCCCTACGGCCAGGGCAAGATCGACCTGCCGCCCTCGGCCAAGCTGATGCTGCTGCCGCAAAAGCCCTATATCCCGATCGGCTCCTTGCGCGCCGCGCTCGCCTATCCCGGCGCGCCGGAGCAATATGACGATGCAACCCTGCGCAGCGTGCTCGAGGCCGCCCAACTCGGCTATCTGGCAGACAAGCTCGATGTCGAAGGCGTCTGGCAGCAGCAGCTTTCCGGCGGCGAGCAGCAGCGTCTGTCGATCGCGCGCGCCCTGCTTGAGAAGCCGGATTGGCTGTTTCTCGACGAGGCGTCGACGGCGATGGACGAGCCGATGGAAGCGGCCATCTATCATGTTTTGCGCGAAAGATTGCCGAAGACCACGATCGTCTCGATCGGCCATCGCGCAACGATCGAGCAGTTCCACGAGCGCCGGCTCGAAATGCAGCCGTCGGGCGGCGGCGTCTTCACGCCGAAGGATAATGTGGCGAAGGCGGCGGAATAGGTTCCAGAAAAACGCATCGCTGCGCTTAGGGTCGCATCGGATTTATCCGAAAACCGCTGCGCACTTTTCGGTCCGATGCTTTACGGCAACCGCGCCGAGAGCCTTTCGTAGAGCTTGTTCTTCTCGTCGAAGACATAGTCGAGTTGTGCGACGGTGACTTCCGCTGCGCCCTGCGCCAGAAGCCAATCGGCCAGCGCCGACACTTTGTCCTTCGGGCAGGTCAACGTCAGCCAGCCATCGGCGAGATGGCGGCGCGGTCGTGCCGAGAAGAGAACTTCCGCATGGGCGAAAAGCTCGACATCCGCCTGGGCGATGCGGGCGGAAACCTCGCGCGTCGTGCGCGCGACTTCTTCGGCCGCGATGCGCGAGAGGATGATGCGCGCGGCCTCGCGCGTTTCGTCCATCCAGGGCGCCGCGAGCGAGGCGACGAAATTGGCCTCCGAGCGCAGGATCACGCCATCGTCGAGAATTTTCAGCGCATTGGCCGCGAGCGTGCTGCCCGTCGTCGTAATGTCGACGATGAGTTCCGCCGTACCAGCGGCGGGCGCACCCTCGGTCGCGCCGAGGCTTTCGACGATGCGGTAATCGGTGACATGGCTTTCGGCGAAGAAACGTCGCGTCAGGTTCACATATTTGGTCGCGACCCGCATCCGCTCGCCGCGCTTGGCGCGGAAGGCGACCGCGACATCCTCGAGATCGGCCATGGTCTTGACGTCGATCCAGGCCTGCGGCACCGCAACGACGACATTGGCATAGCCGAAGCCGAGAGGCGCCAGCAGCTCGCATTTCGTATCGGCATCCGGGATGCTCTCGCGCACCAGATCCTCGCCGGTGATGCCGAGATGGGCGGTGCCGGCCGCGAGATGCGTCACGATCTCCGAGGTCGAGACGAAGGCGACTTCGACGCCGTCGAGCCCGGCGATCTTGGCGCGATAATCGCGCGCGCCGCGGCCTTGTATGAATTGCAGGCCGGCGCGGGCGAAGAAGGCGGCGGCATTCTCCTGCAGCCGCCCTTTCGACGGCACGGCGAGAATGAGCTGAGGCTTTTCAAGTTCGCTCATCGCCACCAATCCGTCTGACCGCGTTCGGGCAAATTCAACCGCTCGATCCAGATCGCCGCACCAACCGCGCCGATTTCGCCCTCGCCGCCAAGCGATTTGAGCAGGCCGTCATAACGGCCGCCGCCGACGATCGGCTTCATCTCCGGGCGGCTGCGATCGAACGCCTCGAAAACGAAGCCGGTGTAATATTCGAGATCGCGGGCAAAGCGCGTCGAGAAGGTGAAATCAGCGACATCGAGGCCGCGCGCGGCCATGAAGCCGAGCCGCGCGTCGAAGCGATCGAGCGCGGCATTCAGATTGACGCCCGTTGTTGCCGCGAGCTGGCGCAAGCGGGCCGAGGCTTGGTCGGGGTCCGTCTCGATGGCGAGAAATTCCGTCAGGATCGCGCGCTGCTCGGCCGGGAAATCCTGGCCGGATTTCAGCGCCGCCTGTTCGAGAAAGCGCTCGGCGATCTCCGCCGCAGTGCGCCCGCCGACGCTGGAAATGCCGGCGATCGAGAGCAGATCTTCGACGAGTGCGCGGGCGCCCGGCTTGTCCGCGCCCTGGAGCGCGGCGAGCACGCCGGTATGGTCGGGGCTCTTGCTGCTCGCGGGCTGGGCGAGAATGGCGTCGAGCGATTTGTCCTGCGCATGGCCGCGTAGAATCCGCCGCTGCCATCGCGGCGAGAGATCAAGCGCGGCGACGAGTTCGCGGATCAGGCCATTGTCGCCAAAGCGCACATCGAGATTGCCTTGGCGAAGCGCGGCGACGGCATCGAGCGTGACGCCGAGAATCTCGGCATCAGCGGCTTCCTGGTCAGGATGGCCGAAATTCTCGATCCCCGCCTGCAAGAACTCGCTCGGCCCGTCCGTTCGATAGCGGAACACGGGGCCGCAATAGCTGTAGGTAGCGGCGCGCCCGGCTGCCTCCGAGGCGAGATAATGCTGGCAGACCGGGATCGTATATTCCGGTCGCAGGCAATATTCGGCGCCGGAGAGATCGCTCGTGAGATAGAGCCGGCTGCGGATGTCCTCGCCCGAATTGAAGAACAGCGCCGCCCTTTGCAGGATCGGCGGCTCATAGCGTGGATAGCCGGAGGCTTCGAGATGCGCGACAAGGGCCGCGGACGCGGCGCGCTTGGCGGCTGCGGAATTTTGGTCGGCGCTCACGGGCATCTCTCGAATTTGCGCTTCTCTTTAGCAATTGCGC
>JARLIV010000061.1 GCA_031291555.1 Methylovirgula sp.
AGCCGCCATGTTTCGCGCAGGCCTCGCGCACTTCTTTCGCGCGATTGCCCTTGGCCAGCATCACCAGTGAGCCGCCGGCTGCTTGAAACTGATCGACATAGGAATCCATGCGGCCCGCCGTCGTCGGGCCAAACGAGCCGGAGGCAAAACCTTCCGGCGTCTTGGCGGGACCCGCGTAATAGACGGGGTGGTCCTTGAAATAAGAGGGCATGGCTTCGCCCGCCTCCAACCGTGCCCGGATTTTCGCATGGGCGAGGTCGCGCGCGACGATCATCGGTCCCGACAACGACAGCCGCGTCTTGATGGGATAGCGCGAAAGCTTCTCAAGAATTTCCTTCATCGGCCGGTTGAGATCGACCGGCACAACCTCACCACCGAGTGCGGCCTCATCGATGGCCGGCAGATATTTCGCCGGATCATGTTCCAGCTCTTCGAGGAACACGCCCTCGCGCGTAATTTTGCCAAGCGCCTGACGGTCGGCCGAGCAGGAGACGCCAATCCCAATCGGCAGCGAGGCGCCGTGGCGCGGCAGCCGCACGACCCGCACATCATGGCAGAAATATTTGCCGCCGAATTGCGCGCCGACGCCGAGCTGCTGGGTCAGCGCGAAAATCTCGGCTTCGAGTTCGAGATCGCGGAAGGCTTGCGCCTCGGCGCTGCCCGAGACCGGCAGCGTGTCGTAATAGCGGGTCGAGGCGAGCTTCACCGTCTTGAGGTTCAGCTCCGCCGACGTGCCACCGATGACGATGGCGAGATGGTAGGGCGGGCAGGCGGCAGTGCCGAGCGTCAGGATTTTCTCTTTCAGGAATGCGATCAGCCGGTCGTGCGTCAGCAGCGACGGCGTGCCTTGGTAAAGAAATGTCTTGTTGGCCGAGCCGCCGCCCTTGGCCATGAATAGGAATTTGTAGGCGTCCTCGCCCTCGCTGAAGATATCGATCTGCGCCGGCAGATTGGTCTTGGTGTTCGTCTCCTCGAACATCGAGAGCGGCGCGAGCTGCGAATAGCGCAGGTTCTTCTTCTCGTAAGCGTTCCAGATGCCTTCGGCGAGCGCGGCCTCGTCGCCGCCCTCGGTGAAGACCAGCCGGCCCTTCTTGCCCATGACGATGGCGGTGCCAGTGTCCTGGCACATCGGCAGGATGCCGCCAGCGGCGATATTGGCGTTCTTCAACAGGTCATAGGCGACGAATTTGTCGTTGGCGGTCGCCTCTGGATCGTCGAGGATTTTGGCGAGCTGCGCGAGATGGCCGGGCCGCAGCAGATGATTGATATCGATCATCGCCGCCTCGGCGAGCAGCCGCAGCGCCTCCGGCTCGACGACGAGCATGTCGCGCGTGCCGAATTTTTCGATGCGCACGCCCTTGTCGGTCAATTTGCGATAGGGCGCCTCATCCTTGGTTGCGGGAAAGATCGGGGCGTAGTGGAAAGTCATCGCGCGCTTTCATTTCTCGCGGCGCCAGCGGCGCCGTGCTTCGGGGCTGCTATAGCAACCCACGGACGTGGCGTCGATTCCGCCGCCATCGTCGAAAGGTTCAAGGCACGAAAGCGAAGCTGCGCTTGTTCAAACCAAGCTGGGTTTTGAGCTTGGCCGGTGTCAGGCCCTCCTGGCGCAGGGTGCGCAGCGATTTCGCCCGCAAGCTCTTCGAGAGTTTGCGGCCGGCGGCATCGCGCAGAAGCTCGTGGTGGTGATAGTCCGGCGCCGGCAGATCGAGCAGGATTTGCAGCAGCCGGTGCAGGCCTGTTGCCATGAAAAGATCCTCGCCGCGCACGACATCGGTCACGCCCTGTAGCGCGTCGTCGACGACGACGGCGATGTGATAGCTCGCGGGCACATCCTTGCGCGAGAGAATGGTATTGCCCCAGAGTGCGGGCTGCGCGGTGGCGAGGCGCGGCTCGCTGCCGCCGCCATATTCGCGCCAGTCGATCGGCTGACGCACGTGCTCCAGCGCGCGCGCCATGTCGAGCCGCCAGGCGGCCGGCTGGCCGGCGTCGAGGCGGCGCCGGCGCTCCGCCGGGGCAAGGTGGCGGCAGGTGCCGGGATAGAGCGGCGAATCGTCGGGGTCGCGCGGCCAGTCCGCCCGCTCCGAGGTCGCCGCGACGACATCGGCGCGGGAGCAGAAGCAGGGGTAGACGAGGCCGCGCTTTTCGAGGCTCGCCAAGGCTTCGCGATAGGCGTCGAAATGTTCCGACTGCCGGCGCACCGGCTGTTGCCATTTGAGGCCAAGCCAGGCGAGATCCTCGTAGATCGCCTGTTCGAACTCCGGCCGGCAGCGTTCGAGATCGATATCCTCGATCCGCAGTAAGAGCTTGCCACCCGTCGCCTGCGCCATCTCGTGGTTTAGTAGCGCCGAGAAGCCGTGGCCGAGGTGCAGATAGCCGTTCGGCGACGGAGCGAAGCGGAAGACGCGCGAGATATAGGATCGTGTCATCGGCCGGCGGGACTCATCGCTGCGGCAGCATCGGGTGCTCGTCATGCTGGTACACCACCAGCATGACATCCCCTAGAACAAAAATGGGGTCACAAGATGCCCGCGCAAGACTTGCCGACGGCAGCGCTTTTCTGCAGAACAGCGCGGCCTCCTGCCGCCTCACTTGGAATTTCAGATGGCTGCCACTCTAGATGGTCCCCGCCTTGCGCCCAATGGCCGGGCAAAACAGCTTGTCGTCTTCCTGCACGGCTATGGCGCTGACGGCGGCGATCTGATCGCCATTGGCCAGCAATGGCAAAGCTTTTTGCCCGATACGGCTTTCGCCGCGCCGAACGCGCCAGAGCCCTGCGCGCAGGCGCCGGTCGGACGGCAATGGTTCGCGCTCACCATGCGTGATGAGAAAGAGCTGTGGCCCGGCGTCAATCGCGCCCAGCCGGCTCTCGATGTCTTCCTCGACGCGGAACTGGCGCGCTACGGGCTCGGCGGGGATCGGCTGGCGCTGGTCGGCTTTAGCCAGGGCACCATGCTGGCGCTGCATGCCGGGCTGCGACGCAAGCGGGCGCCGGCGGCGATCCTCGGCTATTCGGGTCTGCTTGTCGGGCCCGAGCATCTGGCTTCGGCGCAAGCCAAGGATGCGAAGGGCCGCCCGCCGCCGATCCTGCTCGCGCATGGCGATCAGGATGAGGTCATTCCGGTCGACGCCATGTTTGTCGCGGCGGAGCAATTGGCCGAAGCGGGCATTCCGGTACAATGGCATCTGGCGCCGGGGATCGGCCACGGGATCGACGGCGGCGGCCTGCTGCACGGCGGCTTGTTTCTGGCGAAATCCTTGGGGCTTAAGGTGCAGCTTCCGCCGCCGGGCACGCGGCGCTAAGCCTTTTTGGTCGCATCGGAATTATCCGAAAACCGCAACGCACTTTTCGGTCCGATGCTTCAGCCCGGCGCGATGCCGGCGGGGCGCGTGCCGAGCACCTGCGGCAGGGGCTGCAAAGCCGAGCTGGTACGGCGAAGGCCGACCGGCCGATAGAGCTGCTTCTCGGCTTCGACGAAGAGGACGCCGGCCCCAGGCAAAGCGAGCTTGGCGCCGATCTTCTCGAACAAGGATGCCGAGCGCAGAACGAACTTGCCCTCGAAGGGCGCGAAATAGAGCGCCTCGCCCCAATGTGTCGGCGAGAACAGCGCATCGCGCATCAGGTCGCGCAGCTGGCTGCGCGAATAAGGCTGGCCATTGCCGAAGGGCGTCGTATCGAGCTGCGCCCACAGGCCCGCGCGGCGCGGTGCGAAGGCCAGCATCCGCCCGCCCGGCGTCAGGATGCGCCAGATCTCGGCGAGCAGGTCACGCGGATGCTCGGCGATTTCGAGCGCATGGACCACAAGCACGCGGTCGATGCAGGAATCCGGCAGCGGCATCATGCTGGTTTCGATCAGCGCCGAGGCCGAGGGGCCGGACGCCGGCCAGTTCACCACGCCTTGCTCCGCCGGCATGAAGGCGAGCAGCCGCAGGGCGTCGCCACGGAACATTTCGAGATAGGGCGCGGCATAACCGACTCCGAGGATCGATTGGCCGACACAATTTGCGAAACGGGCGCGGATCACCTGGCCGAGAAAGCGCTCTGTCGCTTTTCCCAGGGGGGAATCGTAGAAGCTTCGCAGATCGACAATGTCGAGCGTCATGGCGCCTTCCTCGCATGCCAGCGCGGCCCGCGGAAAGCCCTTTTCGCGCTATAAGTTGGGCCAGCTCGGCCGGCGCGGCAGGGCGTGGTTAACAGGCGGGTTCCATGGGCCTCGAAATCGAACAATTCCTCTGCCTCAGCGACAATTTGGGCGTGCTGGTGCACGATCCGGCGACCGGCGCCACCGCCGCGGTCGACGCCCCGGATGCAGCGCC
>JARLIV010000062.1 GCA_031291555.1 Methylovirgula sp.
CTCAAAGCCCGCGCAACAGCCGGCCGCGACCACGCCGCCGCCCCCACCCCCAGGCCCGCCGCCGGGCTTGCCACCCGCCCGCGGCCCCAACGAGCCGGATCAGGGCGCGCCGGGCGTGCCGAGCGATTCCGCGACCGTCATGCTTGATGTGCCGTCGCGGACCGTGGCGGAACTCACGGCCAAGGCCAAATGGGACGAGGGCTTCAAGGTCATCAAGGACACCGAAGAGCGCGTGCGGGCCGCGGCCGAGAAGGCGGGGGTCAAGATCAACGGTTCGCCGATCGCGGTCTTCACCCAGGAGGACGACAACGGCTTCGGCTTTACGGCCATGCTGCCGCTGGCGCCGGGCACCAAGGCGAATTTCGCGGATGGGGTCACGATCGGCGCGTCGCCGGCGGGCAAGGCGATCAAATTCCAGCATCGCGGCGCCTATGACGACATCGACTCGACTTATGATCTCATCACCGCCTATCTCGACGAAAAGAGCCTTGAGGCGCAGGATTTTTTCATCGAGGAATATCTGACCCCTTTGACCAGCGCCGAAGATCCTTATCTCGCTGTTGATATCTATGTGTTTCTGAAACCCTGAGCCTCTGGAGAGAGCCGTGCACGATCACGCGAGCGATGGGCTGAGCCATCCGCATGTTTTCCTTGGCGCGCAGCACGCCGCCAATGAGCGGCGCACGCTTGCCGTCGTCGTCCTGACCGTGGCGATGATGGTCGGCGAAATCGTCGGCGGCCTCGTCTTCGGCTCCATGGCGCTGATCGCCGATGGCCTGCATATGTCGACCCATGCCGCCGCCCTCGGTGTCTCGGCCTTCGCCTATTATTACGCCCGCCGTCACGCGGAGGATCCGCGTTTTGCCTTCGGCACGGGGAAGGTCGGCGATCTCGCCGCTTTCGCCAGCGGCCTCGCGCTCGCCATGGTGGCGATCTTCATCGGCTATGAGAGTCTTGGCCGCTTCTTCGCCCCGAAGCCGATCTTCTATAACGAGGCGCTGGTACTTGCCGCGGCCGGCCTCGCCGTCAATGTCGCGAGCGCCTGGCTGTTGCGCGATTCGCACGATCATCACCACGGCCACGATCATGATGATCATGCGCACGACCATGCTCACGCCGCGCACGATCACGACGATGACCATCATGATCACCAGCATGGCGACCGGGATTTGAACCTGCGCTCCGCTTATGTGCATGTCATCGCTGATGCGGCGGTCTCGATCTTCGTCATCGTGGCCCTGCTACTTGCGCGCGTCTTCGGCTGGGTCTGGCTCGATCCGGCCGTAGGCCTCATCGGCATGGTTGTCATCCTGAGCTGGGCCTATGGGCTTCTGCGCGCTGCCGGCGCCGTGCTGCTCGACATGACGCCGGACGAAAAATTGAAGGAGGCCATTCGCGTCCGGCTGGAGAGCGACGGCGATTTCGTCTGCGATCTGCATCTATGGCGGGTTGGGCCTGGCCATCGCGCGGCGATGGCTTCGGTGGTCAGCTCGAATCCGCGGCCGGCTGAAGAGCATAAGGCGCGGCTGGCCGATCTGCCGGGCCTCAGTCATGTGACCGTCGAGGTTCTGAAGTGCCCGCACGCGGATTGAGAATCATCATAGGCAGGCGACGCGAGCCATGAGTTGGGAGCCATGAGTTGGCGCGATTTATTTGGCGGCGGTCGCGTGGGTCGCGTCAGCGACCGCTATCCTGCCGCCTATTATGACGACATCGCCAAGGCGATCGCGGCGCAAATTCCCGCGCCGGGGGCGGCGGTGCTCGATTACGGCTGTGGCGAAGCGCCGGGCGCGGCGCTGATCGCCGAACATTGCGCCAGGCTCTATCTTTACGACCCGGCGCCGAAGATTCAGGCGGCGCTGCGCCAGCGGCATGGGTCCAATCCGAAGATCAAAATCCTGACCGAATCGCAGGTGCAGGCGTTGCCGGAGGCTTCGCTCGACATGGTTCTGTTCAATGCGCTGTTCCAGCATCTCACGCTGGCGCAGTGCACGGCGGCGGTCGATTTCGCCGCGGCGAAATTGCGGCTCGGCGGACGGCTCGTCGTCGCCGATGTCCTTCCGCCCCATGCCGATCCTCTAAGCGAGTCCTGGGCGCTGGTCGAATATGCCTATCGCGGCGGCTTTCTCCTTACCGCGCTGCGCGGGGCGTTCGCGCGTAGCAGGCCGCGTCGCCCGCGCGCGGCGTTCACGGCCTTCACGATTCCAGACATGCAGCGGCTGCTCGCGACACATGGCTTCGAGACGCGCCGCGCCGAGCGCAACATCGGCCACAATCAGACCCACATGACCTTTCTGGCGAAGCGGGTGTGAAGCGCTGCTCCTTCTCCCCGCAAGCGGGGAGAGGGAATCGCATTGGCATAGGTCAGCTCAGTTCCGCCACGAGCCGGCGCATGAAATCGACGCCAGCGGCGAGCTGTGCGATCTCGATATATTCATCCGGCTGATGCGCCTGGTCGATCGAGCCCGGCCCGCAGATGATGGTCGGGATTCCCGCCTTCTGGAATTGCCCCGCCTCGCTAGCATAGGAGACAGTGATCGTCGCGTTGCGGCGGGCGAGCTTCAGCGCCAGGCTTTCCGCCGCCGAGCCCGGCTGCGGATTGAGGCTCGGCACGGGATGATGCCGCTGCGTTTCGACGCGCGCGCGTTTGGCCGGGTCGGCGGCCCTGGCGGCGACGATCTCGTCGATGCGCGCGTTCATATGCGCGAGCGCGGTGTCGTAGGCGACATTGGGCAGGCCGCGGAATTCCCAATCGAAGGTGCATTCCTTAGCGAGAATGTTGCGCGCCGTGCCGCCGTGGATGATGCCGACATGGACGGTGGAGAACGGCGGATCGAAGCGCCCGCTCGGATCGCCCGCGGTCTTCATCTCATCGCCGAAGCGGTAAAGCTCGCTGATCAGCGCGCAGGCGACTTCGATCGCGCTCGAGCCGAGATAGGCTTTCGACGAATGCGCCTCATGGCCGCGCACGATCGTGTGATAGGTCGTGATGCTTTTGTGCGCGTCCGCGACTTCCATCAGCGAGGGCTCGCCGACGATCGCGATGCCCGGCCGCGGCAGATCGCGGCCGAAACGCGCGATCGTATCGAGCGGGCCGCGGCAGCCGATTTCCTCGTCATAGCTGAGCAGGATGTGGATCGGCCGCTTGAGATCGGCGCGCAGGAATTCCGGGACCATCGCCAGGCAGAGCGCGTCGAAGCCCTTCATGTCGCAGGCGCCGCGCGCATAGACGCGGCTGCCCTCGCGGCGGAGGGTGAAGGGGTCCGAGGTCCAGGTCTGTCCGGCGACGGGAACACAATCCGTGTGGCCGGAGAGGATAATTCCGCCGTCGATCCTGGGGCCGATGGTGGCAAACAGCGCCGCCTTGTCGCCGGTCGCGTTCGGCACTTTGACATAATCGACGCCGTGGGCGCGCAGATAGCTCTCAATCTCGGTGACGAGCGGCAGGTTGGATTTCACGCTTTCCGTGTCGAAGGCGACGAGCCGCGCCAGCATGTCGAGCGTCGCCGCGAGCCTGTCGGTGGAATCGATGCGGCGGTCTGACACGATGTCTCCCAAGATCAAGAGGAAATGCGGCCGTGGCCGCGCAAGCGGCGCCGCCGGCCGGCCCCGAAGCGCGTTGCGTTAATTCAAGACCCGCGCCACATAGGGCGAATCGAGCGAGAAGACGGGGATTTCCGCGTCGAAGACCTCGCCGTTTTCTGCCACCATGCGGTAGGTGCCGGTCATAATGCCCGATGGCGTCGAGAGCGGGCAACCGGACGTGTAGCGGAAGCTCTCGCCCGGTTTGAGGATAGGCTGCTCGCCGACGACGCCGGAGCCGAGCACTTCTTCCAGCCGGCCGTGGCCGTCGGTAATTCTCCAGTGGCGGGCAGTTAATTGCACGGTTTGATCGCTCTGGTTGGCGATTTCGACAGTATAGGCCCAGAAAAACGTCGCCTGTTCGGCGTCGGAGCGCTCGGGAACAAATTCCGGCTCGACCGTGATCTGAATGTCTTGGGTGATGCTGCTGTACATTGCTTGCGCCACCGGGGCAGTTTGTTAAAAGAATGCGTTTCTCTACGGTATCATAAGTTTCCACAAGAGCAAAAACCGAATCGGCGCCGCCCGGCCGCCCGGATCATCCCGCCCATGCCCGAAACTCCCGCTCTCCATCGCCTGCCGGTCCGCGTCTATTACGAAGACACGGATTTCTCCGGCGTCGTCCAGCACGTCGCCTATCTGCGCTTTCTGGAGCGCGGCCGCACCGAATTCCTGCGGGCCCACGGTGTTGGCCAATCGGCACTTTTTTCCGGCCCGGCGCCGCTCGCTTTTGCCGTGCGGCGGCTCAGCATCGATTATCTCAAGGCGGCGCAGATGGACGATCTCATCAGCGTCGAAACGCGCGTCGCCAAGCTCGGGGGCGCCTCGATCGACATGGCGCAGCGGATTTTGCGCGGCGACGAGCTTCTCGTGACCGCCGAGGTGCGGGTCGCCGCCGTCGCGGGCGGCCGGGCGCAGCGCCTGCCAGGCGAGATTCTCGCCAAATTGGCGGGCGCCGGCGCTTCGCGGGCATAGGTTTTGCGAAAATGCGGCCTGGGACCGGTCCCGGCGGGCCCGTAACCCATTCTTAACGGTACTGATGGCTCAACTAAATGCGTCGCATTTTAGTGACACGTACCGGCCGGAAAGCCCAAGAAATGACGGAATTGCGGGTGAGGAGAGAATAACCGCTGGTCCGATCAAGAAGTTTCGGATTAGCGAAGGCATTTGCCTAAGGCTTTTGAACCGCCCGTCGGACAGTCCTTTGAGCGGCCTCGGCTCGGCGGGGGTGCGGCGCCGGTTTCCAGCGCATCGGGACGCCGGCGAATATTCCGGGCATTTCGACCGCTGCTTTGCAAGGACGTGAGTGAATGAACCCTACCGATGTCGCTGCTGCTGCGGTCGCTTCGCCCGCGGCGGAAGTCACACTCTGGAGCATGTTCCTCTCGGCGCATATCGTCGTGAAGATCGTCATGCTCGGCCTGCTTGGCGCGTCGATCTGGTGCTGGGCGATCATCATCAACAAGACGCTGCTCTTTTCCAAAGTGCAGCGGGCGATGGACCGTTTCGAGCAGGTGTTCTGGTCGGGCAATTCGCTCGAAGAGCTTTACGCGAACCTCTCGTCGCGGCCGACGACCGGCATGGCGACGCTCTTCGTCGCCGCCATGCACGAGTGGAAGCGCTCGGTGCAATCCTCGGCGAGTTCGTTCATGGGCCTGCAGACGCGCGTCGAGAAAGTGCTCGACGTGTCGATCGCCCGCGAGGTCGAGAAGCTTGAATCGCATCTGCTCGTCCTCGCCACCGTCGCCTCGGCTGGCCCCTTCGTCGGCCTGTTCGGCACGGTCTGGGGCATCATGACCTCGTTCCGCTCGATCGCGGCGTCGAAGAACACCTCGCTCGCGGTCGTCGCGCCCGGCATTGCGGAAGCCTTGCTCGCCACTGCCATCGGCCTCTTCGCCGCGATCCCGGCGCTCATCGCCTACAATAAGCTGCAGGGCGATGTCGCCAAGAAGCAGGCGCGGCTCGAAGGTTTCGCTGACGAATTTTCATCGATCCTGTCGCGTCAGATCGATCAGCACGGCGCGCGCGATCGCGCGGCATAATTAGGCTCGCCGTGCCGCGGGCCGGATAAAAGGGTAAAAAGGAGAGCAGCGCATGGGCATGTCCGTCGCACAAGGCCGGGCTGGCGGACGCCGCCGCCGTGGCGTCCCGCGTTACAAGGCGATGGCCGACATCAATATGACGCCGTTCATCGACGTCATGCTCGTGCTGCTCATCATCTTCATGGTCGCCGCGCCCTTGCTCGCGACCGGCGTACCGATCGATCTGCCGCATACCAAAGCCTCGGCGCTCAACATCGATCAGAAGCCGCTGTCGGTAGCGATCGACGAGAAGGGCACGATCTATGTGATGGACGAGCCGGTGACGCTGGACCAGCTCGCCGACAAGCTGAAGGCGGCCGCCAAGGACGGTTTCGATGAGCGCATCTATGTGCGCGGCGCGAGCGACGTAAATTACGGCAAGATCGCCGAGGTCATGTCGCTGATCACCACCGCCGGCTACAAGAAGGTCGCCCTCGTCACGGAGCCGGTCAAGAACAATTGAGCGACTGAGCCACGATGGATGATGCATCGGGAAAACCCGGTTTTATCGCTTCGGGCGCCGCGCATGTGGCTCTGCTCGCCGCCATACTCATCTCGTTTTCGCATAGTCCGAAATTCGATGACGTGCAGGAGACGGTGCCGGTCGATCTCGTGACCGATTCCGACGTCAACCAGATCGTCAAGGGCGACAAGACGGCGAAGACGGTTCAAGAGCATCCGCATGTCGACCGGGTTGCCGACGCCGAGGAGCTAAAGCCCAAACCGCCGATCGCCGACGCCAAGCGCGACGTGCCGACACCGCCGCCGCCGTTGAAGCGCATTGCCGATCCAGGCCAAGACGACAAGGTCGAGCCGCCGAAACCGCCGGCCGCCGCCGCCGTGCCGCCGCCCGCGCCCAAGCCAGCGCCGCTGCCGCCCATCGCGGACAAGCCGCCGCCGGACACTGCTTCCGACGAGCCGCTGCCGCCGCCGCGGCCGAAGCCGCCGCCGCCCAAGCCGCATCCCAAGCCGGCCGAGGCCAAGCCGCCGCAGTTCAAGCCGGACGACATCGCCAAACTGCTGGACGAGGCGCCGCCGAAGCCGGTCAAGGCGCATGAGCATCACGCCAGCAAGCCGAAGTCGGGCGATGACACGCACGATCCGCCGCGCCACTTTGATGCCGATGACATCAGCCGGCTCTTGAGCCATGAAGCGCCGTCCCGCCGCGCCTCGACCGGCGCGCGGCTGCAGCAGCTCGCCTCGCTCGGCTCGCCGACAGCGAATGCGCCGCGCCTGTCACCGTCGCTTCAAGCGGCCATGGAAGGCTGGTTCCAGGATCAGTTCCAAGGCTGCTGGACCCAGCCGATCACGTTGCCGCAGGGGCCGAAATATGTGCCGGAAATCCGCGTGCCGCTCAATCTCGACGGCTCGCTCGCGGCCGACCCGATGCTGCTCAACCCGCCGGACGATCCCGCCTGGCAACCGCTGGCGGACAGCGCCATGCGCGCGGTGCGCAAATGCGATCCGCTGCCGGTGCCGGATCGCTTCAAGCCCTATTATGATCAGTGGAGGAATCGAATCGTCCGGTTCGAAGACGACACAATGTAGCCCGCGCTATGCCTCGCCGGCCGTTTCCCTGCGAGCGCCGCAATTTTCATCCATAGTTCGACGCCAACCAGCGGACCCATCCATGCCTCTTACCTTCACGCGGCGCACCGCCTCCGGACTTCTTGCCGGGGTCGCGTCCGGCCTTCTGCTTCCACGGCGCAGCTTCGCGCAGGACCAATATTTCAACGTCAAGCCGGGCAGCAATTTCAAGCCGATCAATGTCGCGGTGACGCAATTCGCCGGCGATGCGGGGCAATCGATCTCGTCGATCATCACCAATAACTTCAGCCGCTCGGTCTTTCTCGCGCCGGTCGATCCCGGCCGTTTCCCGCAGCAGATCAGCAACCCCGATCAAGCGCCACAGTTCGATGGCTGGAAGGCGGTCGATGCGCAATTCATCGTCACCGGGCGCAGCGGCGGCGGCGACGGCGGACGGCTGCAGACCGAGTTCCGCCTCTGGGACGTGAACGCCGGCACGCAGGTCGCGGGCCAGCAATATGTCACCGATCCCAACAATTCGCGCCGCGTCGCGCACATCATCTCGGACGCGATCTTCACGCGCATCACCGGGGAGAAGGGCTTTTTCGACACCCGCGTCGCCTTCGTCGACGAGACCGGCCCGGCGGAGAACCGCCGCAAGCGCCTCGCGATCATGGACCAGGACGGCGCCAATGTGCGTTATCTGACGGGCGGCCAGGATCTTGTCGTCACGCCGCGTTTCTCGCCCTCCTCGCAGCAGATCACCTATATGGCTTTCGGCACCGGCGATCCGAAGGTGTTGCTGCTCAATATCGAGACCGGGCAGCGTCAGGTCGTCGGCAATTTCCCCGGCATGGAATTCGCGCCGCGCTTTTCGCCGGATGGCCAGCGCATCGTCCTCTCACTCGAAGACAATGGCGTCACCAATCTTTATGAGATGGACCTCGGCTCCCGCGCGACGAAGCGGCTGTCGAATTCCTCGTCCATCGACACCTCGCCCTCGTTCTCGCCGGACGGCTCGCAGATCGTCTTCGAGTCCGACCGCGGCGGCAATCAGCAGCTTTACGTGATGCCGGCCTCGGGCGGCGATGCGCAGCGCATCTCCTACGGCGACGGGCGCTATTCGACGCCGGTCTGGTCGCCGAAGGGCGATTACATCGCCTTCACCAAGCTGCTGCCGGGCGCCTTCGCCATCGGCGTGATGAAGCCGGACGGCTCGGGCGAGCGCATCCTCACGGAAGGCTTCCACAACGAGGGGCCGACCTGGGCGCCGAACGGCCTGTTCCTGATGTTCTTCCGCGATCCCGGCGGCGAATCCGGCCCGCATATCTTCATGATCGACGTGTTTGGCCGCGCCGAATTCAAAGTGCCGACGCCATCCTATGGCTCGGACCCGGCCTGGGGGCCGCTGCTGGGCTAGTTCCCTCTCCCCATAAATGGGGAGAGGGAGTTACTAAATCCCCGCCTTCAGCTCCGCGAGGATCGCATCGCCCATCTCGGCGGTCGAGATCGCCTTCGGCGCATTGCCCTTGATGTCGGCCGTGCGCAAGCCCTTGTCCAGCACGCCGGCGATGGCGGCTTCGAGCTTGTCGGCAAGCTCCGTCAGGCCGAGGGAATAGCGCAGCGCCATGCCGAACGAGCCGATCATGGCGATCGGATTGGCGAGGCCCTTGCCGGCAATGTCCGGCGCCGAGCCGTGCACCGGCTCGTAGAGCGCCTTGCGGTGTCCGGTCTTTTCATCGACCGCGCCGAGCGAGGCCGAGGGCAACATGCCGAGCGAGCCGGTGAGCATGGCCGCGACATCGGAGAGCATGTCGCCGAACAGATTGTCGGTGACGATCACGTCGAACTGCTTGGGCCGGCGCACGAGCTGCATGCCGAGCGCGTCGGCGAGCTGATGTTCCAATTCCACATCGGGGAATTCGCGCTTGTGCAGATCGATCATGATCTCGCGCCAGAGCACGCCGGATTTCATCACATTGTGCTTCTCGGTCGAGGTCACCTTGTTGCGGCGCTTGCGTGCCAGCTCGAAGGCGATGCGGCCGATGCGCTCGATCTCGTAGGTGTCGTAGACTTGCGTGTCGATGGCGCGCTTCTGGCCGTTGCCGAGGTCGATGATCTGTTTCGGTTCCCCGAAATAGACGCCGCCGGTCAATTCGCGGACGATGAGGAGGTCGAGTCCATCGACCAGTTCGCGCTTGAGCGAGGAGGCATCGGCGAGCGCCGGATAGCAGATCGCCGGGCGCAGGTTGGCGTAGAGGTTGAAGTCCTTGCGCAGACGCAGGAGGCCGGCTTCCGGACGCACATCGTAAGGCACCTTGTCCCATTTCGGCCCGCCGACGGCGGCGAGCAGGATGGCGTCCGCAGCGCCGGCGCGGGCCATATCGGCCTCGCTGATCGCGACGCCATGCGCGTCATAGGCGGCGCCGCCGACAAGGCCGCGCTCGATCTCGAAACCGGCGATGCCTTCTTTGGTGAGAAAATTGGCGATTTTTTCGACCTCGGCCATCACCTCGGGGCCGATGCCGTCGCCCGGCAAAACGAAAAGCTTATGGACCGACATTTTTGCTCCTGCTTTTGGCGGTCTTTAAGCAGGTTGGGCGGGTGGGGGCAAGGGCCGACCTTTAGCGCAAGTCGCGATGGCATTTTATTGAATATGGCGTTGCAGAAAGCGAATGCCTTTAGGTCTGAGCAGAGTTTGCACCAAACAGGAACGGAAATTCACGTGAGCAAACGCGCTCCATTCGCTCAAAAATCTGCTCATTTGGTTCGTCATGAGTCGCAAGCGTCAAATAGTAATTTTTTTCATCATTCCTTCCAAAAATGATCCATTCACCAGTTAGCTTTTCTTCCAATCTACGATTGGCGTAGAGATCCATAACTGCGTCGGCGATGTTCTTTGAAATCACTTCGGGGGGCAAGTGTGACGTCGTTGGGTTCCAGTTCTCCTCGACGATTTTGCGGAGGACTTTTTGTTTTTTACCGAGCGCATTTTGGATATTCCGCACCATGGGCGCTGCACCGCCCACCAGAAAGTGCTTTTTCCAAAACGGGCCTAAAGGCGGATATTTAAACTTCTCCGCCGACTTTGTGCCGACCGAACCTCCAAGTCCCTCTAAGCCTCGAATTTCTGCGACAACTTTAGCGGGGTCGGCGGGAAAGCTTGGCGCACGCGCGGAGCAATAAAGTTGGAATAGCAGGAGTAAGCTACAGCGACCCGGGGCCGCTGCGCTTACTCCGATAAAATCAGCAAATTGCTGAAGCTCCGCCTCCGTCACCGAATGAGATGACACGGCGGAACCCATTGAGCCTCACGCCGCTGCGAGCTGGCGCAACACGTAAGGCAGGATGCCGCCGTTCTTGAAATATTCAAGTTCGTCCTCGGTCGCGATGCGGCAGAGGAGCGGCACTTTCTTCGTGAGTCCGTCGGCGTAGGTGAGCGTCGCCTCCATCATCTGACGCGGCTTCAGGCCATCGCTAAGGCCGTGGATCGTCACCTGCTCGTCGCCTTTGAGGCCGAGCGACTTCCAGCTCGTGCCCGGCGCGAAGGTGAGCGGCAGCACACCCATGCCGACGAGGTTCGAGCGATGGATGCGCTCGAAGCTTTCGGCGATCACGGCGCGCACGCCGAGCAGGCGCGTGCCCTTGGCCGCCCAGTCGCGCGAGGAGCCGTTGCCATATTCGGCGCCGGCGAAGACGACGAGC
>JARLIV010000063.1 GCA_031291555.1 Methylovirgula sp.
CCGGCCAAGGACGACGCCGAGGCGCGCATGCGCTTCCTCGCCATCATGCGCGAACAGGCGCAGCGGATGTCGCGGCTGGTTGACGATCTCCTGTCACTGTCGCGGATCGAGCAGCATCTGCATGTGCGGCCGGAAACGCCGGTCGATCTCGTCGGCATCTTCCGCCATATCGCCGACACGCTCTCGCCCGTCGCCGAAGAGCGCGACGTCGAGCTCAACATCATCGCGCCGAAGGCCGTCATCGTTCCCGGCGATCGCGACGAGCTTCTCCGCGTCGCCGAAAACCTCATCGAGAATTCGATCAAATACGGCGCCTCCGACCCGCGCACGACCGACCGGCGCGTGGACGTTGAATTGACGACGCAACTGACGACCCATGGCCGTCAAGCGCTGATTCACGTGCGCGATTACGGGCCAGGCATCGCGCCGGAGCACCTGCCGCGCCTGACGGAGCGCTTCTATCGCGTCGATGCCGGGCAGAGCCGGGCCAAGGGCGGCACGGGGCTCGGCCTCGCCATCGTGAAGCATATTGTCGCGCGCCACGGCGGGCGCCTAAACATTGAATCTAAAATGGGTGAAGGCGCGACGTTTACGGTGACGCTGCCGCTTTTCGAGGACTGAACGCCTCTATCCACCGCCGTCATGTAACCGTCATGTGACCGTCGTAAATGCGTTGTCAGCCCTCCTTAGGGTCCGATCCGCGCGAGTCAGCCGGAGAGGTTCGACGTGTTGCGCATTTTCCTCAGTTTTTGAGAGGCATGAGATGAGTTTCAAGACCCTCGTAAGGACGGGTTTGATCGCTGGCGCGGTGCTGGGCGCCATCGTCGCCGCCCAAGCCACCGATATTTCTGGTGCTGGTGCCACCTTTCCTTATCCGATCTATTCGAAGTGGGCTGATGCCTATAAGAAAGAGACCGGCGACGCGCTGAACTATCAGTCGATCGGCTCGGGCGGCGGCATCAAGCAGATCGAGGCCCGTACCGTGACGTTCGGCGCCACCGATGCGCCGCTGAAGCCGGCCGATCTCGACAAGAATGGCCTCGTCCAGTGGCCGCAGGTCATGGGCGGCATTGTCCCGGTCGTCAATCTCGACGGCATTGCAGCCGGCGCGATCGTTCTTGACGGTCCGACGCTCGCCAAGATTTTCATGGGCGAGATCAAGACCTGGGACGACGCGGCGATCGCCAAGCTGAACCCGGGCCTCAAGTTGCCCTCGACCGCGATCGCTGTCGTCCATCGCGCTGATGGTTCGGGCACGACGTTCAACTTCACCAATTATTTGACAAAGGTTTCGCCGGATTGGGCCTCCAAGGTCGGCTCGGCGACGGCCGTGCAATGGCCGGCCGGCATCGGCGCCAAGGGCAATGAGGGTGTCGCCAACAACGTCATCCAGACCAAGGGCGCCATCGGCTATGTCGAATATGCCTATGCGATGCAGAACAAGCTGACCTACACCAAGCTCATCAACAGCGCCGGCAACGTTGTCGCGCCGATGACGGCCAGCTTCGAGGCGGCCGCCGCGAATGCCGATTGGGCGCATGCGCCGGGCTTCCGTCTGATCCTCACCAATCAGCCGGGCGCCGATTCTTGGCCCATCACCGCTGCGACCTTCATCCTGCTGCCGAAGCAGCCGAAGGACATTGCGGCTGCCAAGGCCGCGCTGAAGTTCTTCGCTTGGGCGTTCGAGAAGGGCGGCCCGGCCGCCGAGGCGCTCGACTATATCCCGATCCCGGCCTCCGTCGTTGAGTTGATCAAGAAGACCTGGGCGAGCGAGATCAAGGATACCGACGGCAAGGCTCTGGTGAACTAAGCAGGTCCGGCTATCGGAGACAAAATGCGGATGCGGCGGGCGCCGCCGCATCCATAATCAAAGATCGCCGCGGGGCGCTCAAGCCTTAGCGATTTTTTAGTGGCGGAGACGGCGTTTTGGCGGACATAGCGGTGAAGGGCGCCCGGGTGGCTTACGAAGATGCCGCGCGGCGTGCGCGCGTACTCAGCGGTTTTCGGCTCCGCGATAAAGCTTTCCATTGGCTGACGTTCAGCGCGGCGCTCGCGGTGCTGCTGATCCTCGGCGGCGTCATCGCGTCACTGGTCAACGGCTCCGTGCCGGCCTTTCGTGCCTTTGGCCTCGGCTTCCTCGTCACCAATGTCTGGAATCCCGTCACCGGGCATTACGGCGCGCTGGCTGCCGTTTATGGCACGCTCGTCACGTCTTTCATCGCGATGATGGTCGCCGTGCCGATCGGACTCGGTGTAGCGATCTTTCTGACCGAGCTTTGTCCAGATGTCCTGCGCCGTCCCATCGGCACGGCCATCGAGCTTCTCGCCGGCGTTCCATCGATCATCTATGGCATCTGGGGCTTGTTCGTATTCGCCCCGTTCCTGCAGCAATATGTCCAGCCGGGACTGATCGACATCTTTGCCAAAATACCGATTCTCAACGCGCTGTTCGCCGGGCCGCCCTATGGCATCGGCCTGCTGACGGCGGGCCTTATCCTGGCAATCATGGTTTTGCCCTTTGTCTCTGCGGTGTCGCGCGATGTCTTCGAGACTGTGCCGCCGTTGCTGAAGGAGGCCGGCTATGGCATGGGCTTCACCACGTGGGAAGTGATCCGCTACATCGTCATTCCCTATACGCGCGTGGGTGTGCTGGGTAGTGTGATGCTCGGCCTCGGCCGTGCGCTTGGCGAAACCATGGCGGTGACTTTCGTCATTGGCAATGCAGACGTCATTCCGAGATCCTTGCTCGCGCCGGGGACGACCATATCGGCCGCCATTGCCAATGAATTCACCGAGGCGGTCGATGAACTCTACACCTCCTCGCTCATCGAACTGGGCCTCATCCTCTTCGTCATCACCTTCATTGTGCTTGCGATTTCGCGGCTGATGCTGATGCGGCTCGAGAAGCAGGGGGGATAATCATGGCGCTTTATGATTCCCGCAAGCGCGCTAACGCGATTTGGCTCGGCCTCTGCTATGTCTCCGTCGTTTTAGGGCTCTTCTTTCTGGTGCTCATTCTGGTCACGCTGCTGTGGCACGGCTTTTCCGGGCTGACGCTCGCGGTCTTTACGCAGAATACGCCGCCGCCCGACGAGGAGGGCGGCCTGTTGAACGCCATCGTCGGCAGTCTCATCATCACCATCTTGGGTGTCGCGATCGGGACACCGCTCGGCATCCTTGCCGGCACTTATATGGCGGAATATGGACGCCATACGCGGCTCACCAAGATTGTGCGCTTCATCAACGACATCCTGCTGAGCGCGCCCTCGATCGTCATCGGCCTATTCGTCTATCAGGTCATGGTGGCGCGGATGGGTCATTTCTCCGGCATCTCCGGCGCCGTGGCGCTCGCTGTGATTGTCATCCCAATCGTCGTGCGGACGACGGAGAATATGCTGCTGCTCGTTCCCGGCTCCTTGTTCGAGGCGGCAAGCGCGCTTGGCCTGCCGCGCGTGACGGTCGTAGGGAAGATCGCCTACAAGGCCGC
>JARLIV010000064.1 GCA_031291555.1 Methylovirgula sp.
CGTCGGCCCCGGCGTCTGGAACGGCTGGAAGGGCGAACTGCTGCGCACGCTCTTCCTTGAGACGCAGATCGTGCTCGGCGGCGGCCATACCAAGACCGAGCGCACCGAGCGCATCCAAAAGGCCAAGGCCGAATTGCGGGCGCAATTGCCGAACTGGACCGACGCCGATTTCGAGGCCTATGCCGCACGCCATACGCAGGCCTATTGGCTGCGGGTCGATCTGCCGCACAAAATCCGCCATGCCCAGCTTCTCAACCGGACCGAGATCGATCTGCCCGAGCCGATCATCGATATTCAGACGGATGCCTTTCGCGGCGTGACCGAGATCACGCTGATCGCGATCGACCATCCGCGCCTGCTGGCAATCGTCGCCGGCGCCTGCGCTGCCGCCGGCGCCAACATCGTCGACGCGCAGATTTTCACCAGCACCGACGGACTTGCCATTGACACGTTCTACGTCTCCCGCACCTTCGAGCGCGACGAGGACGAGATTCGCCGCGGCGAGCGGATTGCGCTCGCCATCGAGCAGGCCTTGCGCGGGCAAATCCGTCTCGCCGAGATCGTCGCCGCCAAGCACGCGATGGCGGCGAAGGAGACGCCCTTCGACGTGCCGGCGCAGGTCTCGATCGATAACGAATTGTCGAACCGCTACACTGTCATCGAAGTGTCCGGTCGCGACCGGCCCGGCCTGGTCTATGCGATCACCGATATTCTCTCGCAGCTGAACCTCAACATCGCCTCGGCGCATATCGTGACCTTCGGCGAGAAGGCGGCCGACGTTTTCTACGTCACCGATCTCACCGGCGCCAAAATCACGACCAACGGCCGCAAGGCCGCGATCCGGCAGAAACTTCTCGGCGCCTTCCCCGGCCAGGCGGCGGCAAAAGCCGGCGCGGGCGGCAAAAGCCCCGCCATGGCTTGATTTTCGAGGCCCGAACCCTGATATCGGCGGTAATTCCCTAAACGACAGGACGAGCAGCGGATCGACCATGCCCGACGAAACATTGCCTGAAACGAATGCCACGCCGGCCGCGGAAGGCCTTACGGCTGAAAACACGCCGGATCCGTTCGTCGTCTTGCAGACCCTCCAGCGCGAGAATGGCGAGCTGAAGGACAGGCTTCTGCGCACTCTCGCGGAGATGGAGAATCTGCGCCGCCGCACTGACAAGGAAGTGGCCGACGCCAAGCTCTATGGCGTTTCGAGCTTCGCCCGCGACATGCTGAGCTTTGCCGACAATCTGCGCCGCACGGTAGAAAATATTCCCGACGAATTGCGCAAGAGTGCCGACCCGGCCGTGAAGACCCTCATCAGCGGCATCGAAGTGACCGAGCGCGATTTCCTGTCGCGGCTCGCGCGCCACGGCGCCAAGAAGATGGAGCCGCTCGGCGGCAAGTTCGACCCCAATCTGCATGAGGCGCTCTACGAAGTGCCGGACGAGTCCGTGCCGAACGGAACAGTCGTCAAGGTCATCGAGGACGGCTACACGATCGGCGAGCGCATGCTGCGGCCGGCCAAGGTCGCAATCTCGCGCGGCGGCGCCAAGTCCGCTGGCTAAATTTTCGGTGCCCGAATATCCGTTGCGCTCGCGCCGTCGCAGACTCCTGGCGGCGACTATGGCGGCTTTGTCACCCGCCGCAGGGTGAGATTGATGCGCTCGCCTCCGAGCAAAGCGGATGTGCCCGGCAAAATCCGCGCGACGCCGTGATAGGCCAGGCGCGCGGCCCCGGCGAGGACCAGCGCGTCGCCCGACGCAAGCTCCAGAGATTGCGTCTTGCCGCCCCGCGCCGGTCCCCAGCGGAAGATGCACGAGGCGCCGAGCGACAGGGAGACCACGGGTGCCGTGAAATCCTCTTCGTCGCGATCCTGATGCAGGCCCATGCGCGCCTCCGGCCCGTAGAGATTGACGAGGCAGGCTTCGGGGGGATGCGGATAGGCGCCAAGCTCCTCCCAAGCGCGCAGCGCCAGCGCCGGGATCGCCGGCCAGGGCCGCCCGGTCTCGGGGTGCTCGGCCTGATAGCGGTAGCCGCCCGCCTGGTCCGACACCCAGCCGAGCGGACCGCAATTCGTCATCTTCACCGAAAAGGGCTTGCCCGTGCGCGGCATCCGCGGCTGGAACAGCGGTGCCGACACGATCGCCGCTTCGACCGCCGCCCGCAGCGCGTCCTGCTCGCCCGCGTCGAGATAGCCGGGCACATAGACGAGCCCGTCGGCGAAAGTCTCGCGCGCTCCCTTGAAAAGCGTCATCCGCTTCAGGCGGCCGCGCCGAGGAAATGGCGATAGGCGGCTTCGTCCATCAGTGCGTTCACCGCCGCCACATCATCGACGCGCAGCCGATAGAGCCAGCCTTTGCCTTGCGGATCGGCCCCGACACGCGATGGATCGGCGACGACATCCTCGTTGATTTCGATGACTTCGCCGCTGACCGGCGCGCGGATATCGACGGTCGCCTTGATCGATTCGAGAATGGCGGCGCGATCGCCCGTCTTCAAATTCGCGCCGACCTTCGGCAGTTCGACGAAAACGAGATCGCCGATCTGCCCGGCGGCGTGACGGGTGATGCCGACGACCGCGACTTCGCCATCAAGTTTGAGCCATTCGTGTTGTGTGGTGAATCTCAACATTGTCTCACCGGGGTGGCTGATAACTAGGACGTGCGTCATGCGCGGACTTGATCCGCGCATCCAGGCATAGCCTCACGACATCGGCCTTCGTGCCTGGATACGCGCGTCAAGCGCGCGTATGACGCACGGAGATTATGCGAGAAAGCCGCTTATACTTTTCGCACCGCGTTCTAATAGACTTGCGGCGGCAGAACCACTTTGGATTCAACGGTCGAATCCGGATTGAGATGGTAAACGAGCGCCGCGCCGGTCGCGATTTCGGCGCCAAGAACCGTGTCGCGCGTCAATCTGTCGAGCACCATGACAAGCGCGCGCAGCGAATTGCCATGCGCGACGACAAGCGTGCGCTCGCCGTGCAGCACACGCGGCAAGATCTCCTGGCAATAATAGGGCAGCACGCGCGCGATCGTATCCTTGAGGCTTTCGCCGCCCGGCGGCGACACATCATAGGAACGGCGCCAGAGACGCACCTGCTCCTCGCCCCATTTCGCCCGCGCCTCATCCTTGTTGAGGCCGCTCAAATCGCCGTAATCGCGCTCGTTCAAAGCCAGATCGCGGGCTGTCGGCAGATTGGGTTCGCCGAGTTCATCGAGGATCAGCGTCAGGGTCCGCTGGGCCCGGCCGAGCTCAGAGGTGTAAGCCCGGTCGAAGCCCAAACCCGCCGCCTTCAGCACCTTGCCGCAGCCGCGTGCCTCGGCGATGCCGACCTCGGTGAGATCGGGATCCTTCCAGCCGGTGAAAAGGTTCTTGAGGTTCCATTCGCTCTGGCCGTGCCGCACGAGAACGAGAAGCCGTTGCATGGACAATCCTATTTGAGGCCGAGCACATCGACCATCGAATAAAGGGCGGGCTTGCGCCCGCGCGCCCAGAGCGCCGCGCGCAAGGCGCCGCGCGCGAAGATGGTTCGATCCTCAGCCTTGTGGGTGAGCTCCAGACGCTCGCCGGGGCCGGCGAAGATCACCGAATGATCGCCGACTACCGTGCCGCCGCGCAAGGTCGCAAAGCCGATGGCGCCCTCCGGCCGCGCGCCCGTATGCCCGTCGCGGCTGCGCACCGATTGTTCGGCGAGGGAAACGCCGCGCCCGCGCGCCGCCGCCTCGCCGAGCAGCAGAGCGGTGCCGGACGGCGCATCGACTTTCTTGCGGTGGTGCATCTCGACGATTTCGATATCGAACTCAGGGCCGAGCGCCAGCGCGACCTTCTCGACCAGGCTCGCTAGCAGATTGACGCCGAGGCTCATATTGCCCGATTGGACAATGGCGGCATGATGCGCCGCCGCCGCGATCTTTTCGCGATCCTCGGCGGAAAGGCCGGTCGTGCCGATCACATGGACGATGCGCGCCTGCGCCGCCAAGGCGGCAAGCTCGACGCTCGCCTGCGGCGTCGAAAAATCGATGATGCCATCGGCATCGAGCGCGGCGGTTAAGGGATCGCTCGAAATCGCGACGTCGAGCTGGCCAACGCCGGCATAAATGCCCGCATCCTGGCCCAGCGCCGGACTTTTCGGCCCTTCAAGCGCCGCGGCAAGGCTGACGCCGGGCGTCTGGGCGATCAATCCGATGACGGCGCAGCCCATGCGGCCCGCCGCGCCGGCCACGATGAGCCGCATGTCGCTCATGAAAATCTCCTATAAGCCCGGCTGTCTATACGGCGGGCGCGGCGGAATTAAAAGTTCGGCCCTGTCACTGGCGGGTCATAGAGGCGGGATAGGTTTTCAATCGACCAGGGAAGCGATCCCGGCAGAGCGCCGGGCAGGCGGACCGGAGGTACGTTCGCTTGTGCTTGCCCTCGGTCACGCGTTGCGTCGTTGCGTTTGAGTTGCAATTGCGTTTGAGTTTTTGCGTTTGAGAATTTCCGCGTAGCCATTATCCCCGCGCCGTGGCGATTTCGTGCTGGATCGCCTCGGCTGCGGCGCGCGGATCGGCCGCCTCCGTGATCGGTCGCCCTACCACCAGATAATCCGCCCCCGCCGCGATCGCCGCCGCAGGCGTCGCCACCCGCTTCTGATCCCCCGCCGCCCCGCCGGCCGGGCGGATGCCCGGCGTCACCAGGATCATCTTCGGCCCAACGGCGCGGCGCAATTCCGCCGCCTCGGACGCCGCGGCGACCAGCCCGTCGATGCCGAGCGCCTTGGCCTGCTGGGCGCGGTGCGGCACGAGATCGCGCACCGGAAAGCGATAGCCGGCCGCCTCAAGATCGTCATCGTCATAAGAGGTCAGCACCGTGACGGCGAGCAGCTTGAGATGGCTGCCGGCGGCGCCGGCCTTGGCCGCCGCCATGGTCTGCGGAAACGCATGAACCGTAAGGAAATCGACGCCCCGGCGTGCGATCTGCGCGGTGGCGCGCTGCACTGTATTGGGAATGTCGTGCAGCTTGAGATCGAGAAAAATCTTCTTGCCCTGCGCGGCCAGTTCGTCGGCGAGGGCGAAGCCATTGTCGGCCGCCGTGCCGCCATAGGCGAGTTCCAGGCCGATCTTGTAGAACGACACTCTGTCACCCAGCGTCGCGACCAGCGCGCGCGCCTGCGCGACCTCGGGAAAGTCGAGCGCGACGATCAGCCGGTCGGAGGGCTTGCTCACAATCATGCGGCGGCTCCAGCGGCGCGATAGACCCAGACCCGCGCTGGCGGCACATTGCGCCAGACCCAGGGCGAGATTTTGAGCGTATGCGGCGGCAGCAGCTTGCGCGGCGCCGGCGAAAACAGGCTGTAGGAGAATTGCACGAAGGGGCCGCCCGGCGCCATCAGGCCGAAAGCCTGCGCCAGCAGCGCCGCGCGCTGCGGCTCGGGCCGGGTGATGAGCGGCAGGCTGGAGACGATGGCGATGGGCGGCGCGCTAAGCCGCGCGCCCAAAGTGCCGCGCAGATCATAGGCATCGCCCTGGATGATGGTGACGCCCGGAAAGCGCGCCCGCAGCAACTCGCAGAAGCCCGGCTCATATTCGATGAGGAACAACCGCTCCGGCGCGATGCCGCGCGCAAGCAGCGCCTCGGTCATGACGCCCGTGCCGGGACCAAGCTCGATGATGGGGCCGGGCCGCGCCGGATCGACCTCGGCTGCCATGGCCGCCGCCAGCGCCGGGCCCGAGGGCGTCACGGCGCCGAGGAGTAGCGGATTGCCGGCCCAGGTGCGCAGGAATTGCGCCGCATCGGCCAGGCGGCTTTGCGGCTTTGCCGCGTCGGTGACAGGCTGGCTCAAGACGGCCTCGGGCGAGAGTTCTATTCGCGGCGCAAATTCGCCGAGAGCGCCGCCAGCGTCAAGCAAAGGAGCGGCCTTTTGGCGTGAAAGCTGGAAGGCTGGGGCAATGACCAAGCCCCGGCCCAATGGTGCATGTGCGCCACCGCACATCGTCAAATCTGGAAACCTTTATGGTCTGGGTAACGGCGATACAGATACCCCCGTTATCGCCAAACTTTCGGCCCCGCGAGCATTGCTCAGCGGGGTTTTTATTTGCCGAGGCCACAAACCAAACGGCCCCTTCCGGCGGGTGGCGGGGCGCTTTGGCCTAATTGCCCAGATTCTCGAAAAAGTCCTTCATCTTGGCGAAGAAGCCGGACGATTCGGGATGCGTGCTGTTCGAGGAGAGGGACTCGAACTCGGTCAGAAGTTCGCGCTGGCGCTTGGTCAAACTCTGCGGCGTCTCGACATTGACCTGGATATAGAGGTCGCCGACGTCGCGCGAGCGCAGCACCGGCATGCCCTTGGCGCGCACTTTGAACTGTTTGCCCGATTGCGTGCCCTCCGGCACTTTCACCTTGGTCTCGCCGCCGTCGATCGTGCGCACGGCGATCTCGCCGCCGAGCGACGCCTGAACCATCGAGATCGGCACGCGGCAGAAGAGATCGGCGCCATCGCGCTGATAGAAGGGGTGCGGCTTGGTGGCAATGAAGATGTAAAGATCGCCGGCCGGCCCGCCGCGCACGCCCGCCTCGCCCTCGCCGGCGAGGCGAATACGCGTGCCGTCCTCGACGCCCGCCGGAATGTTGACCGCGAGGCTGCGTTCGCGCGTCACCCGGCCGGTGCCCGAGCAGGTCGTGCAGGGATTGTCGATGACCTCGCCCTGGCCGTGGCAATGCGGACAGGTGCGCTCGATCGAGAAGAAGCCCTGCTGCGCCCGTATCCGTCCGTAGCCGCCGCAGGTCGTGCAGGCGTGCGGCTTGGCGCCGGGCTTGGCGCCCGAGCCCGAGCAGGCCGTGCAGGCGACCGAGGTCGGCAAGGTGAGGTTGGCCGTCTTGCCGGCGAAGGCTTCTTCCAGCGTGATTTCGAGATTATAGCGCAGATCCGAGCCGCGCGTCGCACCACTGTTGCCGCGCCCGCGGCGGCCCATCACATCGCCGAAGAGATCGTCGAAAATATCCGCCATCGACCCGAAACCGTCGCCGGCGAAGCCGCCGCCCCCGCCGCCCTGCTCGAAGGCGGCATGGCCGAAGCGATCATAGGCGGCGCGCTTCTGCGGATCGCAGAGGCACTGGTAGGCCTCGTTCACTTCCTTGAATTTGACCTCGCAGGTCTTGTCGCCGGGATTGCGGTCGGGATGGAATTGCATTGCGGCTTTGCGAAAGGCCGATTTCAATTCGACTTCGGTGCACGTCCGCGTCACGCCGAGCGCTTCGTAATAGCAAGTCTTGCCCATTTGCGTATCGGTCCCTGCCGCCCCCGCGGCATTTACTCAGAAAACTTAAACGATTCGGCTAGGAAATCGCGCCTTGCCGTCCCGCGGCGACCCCGCGTCAACAGATAAGCGGCGTCCTCGCGCTTGCCAACCGGAGCGCGGACGCAAAAGGGCCAGGCGTGACCGCCCGGCCCCTTCTATGTCCGATCCGACGCACGCCGATCAGGCCGATTTCTTGTCGTCACCGACTTCCTTGAAATCGGCGTCGATGACATCGTCCTTCGCGCCTTCGGCACCCGCGCCGGGGGCCGCGCCCGCCTCGCTCTGTGCCTTGTACAGGGCTTCGCCGAGCTTCATCGACGCCTGAACGAGATCCTCGGT
Source organism: Methylovirgula sp. (assembly GCA_031291555.1). Lineage (GTDB taxonomy): Bacteria > Pseudomonadota > Alphaproteobacteria > Rhizobiales > Beijerinckiaceae > Methylovirgula. The sequence goes on from JARLIV010000064.1 coordinate 7,614, forward strand.
CCGCGCCTTGATCGCATCGAGGTCTTCGCCCTCGAGCGCGCTCTTCAGACCGGCGACGGCGGATTCCACCGCGCTCTTGTCGGCCTGCGAAACCTTGTCGCCATATTCGCTGAGCGATTTCTCCGCCGTATGGATCATCGCCTCGCCGTGGTTCTTGGCATCGACCAATTCACGCCGCGACTTGTCCTCGGCCGCATGCAGCTCGGCATCCTTGACCATCTTGTCGATGTCGGCCTCGCTGAGACCGCCCGAGGCCTGGATGCGGATCTGCTGCTCCTTGTTCGTCGCCTTGTCCTTCGCCGTCACATTGACGATGCCGTTGGCGTCGATGTCGAACGTGACTTCGACCTGCGGCACGCCGCGCGGCGCCGGCGGAATGCCGACGAGATCGAACTGGCCGAGCAGCTTGTTGTCGGAGGCCATCTCGCGCTCGCCCTGGAAGACGCGGATCGTCACCGCCGTCTGATTGTCTTCCGCCGTCGAGAACACCTGGCTCTTCTTCGTCGGGATCGTCGTGTTGCGATCGATCAGCCGGGTGAAGACACCGCCCAAAGTCTCGATGCCGAGCGACAGCGGCGTCACGTCGAGCAACAGCACGTCCTTGACGTCGCCCTGCAGCACGCCCGCCTGGACCGCCGCGCCGATGGCGACGACCTCGTCCGGGTTGACGCCCTTATGCGGCTCCTTGCCGAAGAAGTTTTTGACGACTTCTTGCACTTTCGGCATGCGGGTCATGCCGCCGACGAGGACGACTTCGTTGATCTCGCCCGCCGTAAGCCCGGCATCCTTCAAAGCCTTGCGGCAGGGCTCGACCGTCTTCTGGATGAGATCGTCAACCAGAGCTTCGAGCTTGGCGCGCGTCAGCTTCAAGGTGAGGTGCTTCGGCCCCGAAGCATCGGCGGTAATGTAGGGCAGGTTGATCTCGGTCTGCGTCGCGGACGAGAGTTCGACCTTGGCCTTTTCCGCGGCTTCCTTCAGGCGCTGCAGAGCGAGCTTGTCCTTCTTGAGATCGATACCGCTCTCTTTCTTGAACTCATCGTTCAAGTAATCGACGATGCGATTGTCGAAGTCCTCACCGCCGAGGAACGTGTCGCCATTGGTCGACTTCACCTCGAAGACGCCATCGCCGATCTCGAGGATCGATACGTCGAACGTGCCGCCGCCGAGGTCATAGACCGCGATCGTACCCGAGCCCTTCTTGTCGAGACCATAGGCGAGTGCCGCCGCGGTCGGCTCATTGATGATGCGCAGAACTTCGAGGCCCGCGATCTTGCCGGCGTCCTTGGTCGCCTGGCGCTGGGCATCGTTGAAATAGGCGGGAACGGTGATAACAGCCTGCGAAACCGGCTGGCCGAGATAGGCCTCGGCGGTTTCCTTCATCTTCTGCAGGATGAAGGCCGAGATCTGCGACGGCGAATATTGCTTGCCGTCGGCCTGAACCCAGGCATCGCCATTCGCAGCCTTGATAATTTTATAGGGGACGAGCGACATGTCCTTCTTGGTCATGGGGTCGTCAAAAGTGCGGCCGATGAGCCGCTTGATCGCAAAGAAGGTGCGCTCCGGATTGGTGACCGCCTGGCGCTTTGCCGGCTGGCCGACGAGCCTCTCGCCATCGTCCGTGAAAGCGACGATGGAGGGCGTGGTGCGCGCGCCTTCCGCATTCTCAATTACCTTGGGCGTCGTCCCTTCCATCACCGCCACGCACGAATTGGTGGTGCCAAGATCGATGCCGATAACTTTAGCCATGTCGTTCTTCCTTTCGAGCCGCAAGACCGGCCGGACCCCGAAGCGATCCGGTATTTGGGCGGACGGATAAAGGCCGCCCGGTCCCCGATAGAACTCAATGTGGTAGCGCCGCAGGGGGGCGCAAGATGGGCCGTATATAAGGGCATGAATTTTCGCCGCAAGGCGGGGATTTTACGAGGACCGGCCGCAGCGGGGTCTAAAAGCTCGGTCGTAGCCGGCACTTTCCGCCCGCAGATATGCCCCAACGGCCGCGCGATTCGCTATGCGGCTTTCGATCGGCCGGCGCAACCGAAACCACGGTTACGGAAAGCGACGACGTTTAATCCGAATAGCGCGGGCCGCGGCGCGCCTCAGCCAAAGCGCGCGAGAGGTCTTGCGCAAAAAGCGCCTTGTCGTCCGGCCCCAGAAAACTGCCGACTTCGACGCGCCGGCCGCGTGAGACCAGCGCCACTTTCTGCACGCCATATTCCTCGTGAGTCTCCTTGTGCAGATAGACCCAGGAGGGATTGAACTGCCATTCCGCCCGCGCGCCCTCCGCCGAAACCTTGGCGAGCGAGAGCGCGATGGGCGTCACATCGACATCCTCATAGGCGCGGGCGGCGCGGAAATTGGCGCGGAAGGCGAAATAGAAGATCGCCACGTCGATGCCCATGAAGCCGGCGACGGGCCAGGCGCCGAGAATCACGAAGGGGATCGTCGTCATGAAGCTGATCGCCGAGAAAATGCAGAGAAGAACCCGGAAGTTGCGCTGGCTGAGCGAACGATAGGGGCGCAAGCGTACGGCATAGATGTGCTGCTGCGCGGGGTCTGGCACTTGGCCGCCCCGGGATTCGATTGTGTGGATCGGGCCGTCGTCCATGGCAGCGCACTCTTCTCCGGAATGCCGCCGAACTTTATAAAACTCAAATGGCCTCCGTTACCAGAGTCAAGCCCAAACCCGCGGTGAAAGCTCCCGCCCAAAAGACGCCTCCGGCCAAGACAGGGGCCGGAGCGCGGGCGTCCCGCTGGCCGAAGCCTCTGCCGCCCGATGAGGTTGCCGAGATTTTCCGCCGGTTTGCTGAAGCCAATCCGCATCCGCGCAGCGAACTCCACTATAAAAGCCCCTTCACCCTGCTCGTCGCCGTCGTCCTTTCGGCGCAGGCGACCGACGCCGGGGTCAACAAGGCAACGCCCGCGCTCTTCGCCAAGGCGGACAGCCCGGAAAAAATGCTGGCGCTCGGCGAGGACAAGGTGCGCGACCTGATCAAGACGATCGGGCTCTACCGATCCAAGGCCAAGAATGTCATCGGCCTCTCGCACGCTTTGGTCGAGAGGTTCGGCGGGAAGGTGCCGCGCGCGCGGGAAGCTCTGGAGACGCTCCCCGGCGTCGGCCGCAAGACCGCCAATGTCGTGCTCAATGTCGCCTTCGGCCAGCCGACGATCGCCGTCGATACGCATATCTTCCGGGTCTCGAACCGCATTCCGCTGGCGCCCGGCAAAACCCCGCGCGAGGTCGAGGACGGGCTCGAGCAGATCATCCCCGAGGCCTATAAGCCGCACGCACATCATTGGCTGATCCTGCATGGGCGCTACATCTGCCAGGCACGCAAGCCGCAATGCTGGCGCTGCCCGATCGAAGACCTGTGCCGCTGGCCGAAAAAGACGGCTCAGCCGAGTTAGCGCGGGATGCGGGCGGAAAACCGCTTGCACTTTTCCTCATCCCGCTATCGGCCCGCGGCGTGATAGCCTATCGCCAAATTCCGGCCCGCGATTCGGCGGGCCTTCGCTGGTGAGCCATCCGTGACTGAGCCGCGCCGCCTGATCGCGCCCGAAGCGACCGCCGAGGATCAAGACACCTCGCTACGGCCGCTGACGCTCGCCGATTTCACCGGCCAGGAAGCGGCGCGCAAGAATCTCAAAATCTTCATTGAGGCCGCCAAGGCGCGGCGCGACGCGCTCGACCATGTGCTCTTCGTCGGTCCGCCCGGCCTCGGCAAGACGACGCTCGCCCAGATCGTCGCGCGCGAATTGGGGGTGAATTTCCGCTCGACCTCCGGGCCGGTGATCGCCAAGGGCGGCGATCTCGCCGCGCAATTGACCGCGCTCGAAGAGCGCGACGTGCTCTTCATCGACGAAATCCACCGGCTCAATCCCGCGGTCGAGGAAATCCTCTATCCGGCGATGGAGGATTTTCAGCTCGATCTGATGGTCGGCACCGGCCCTGGCGCCCGCTCGCTGAAGATCGACCTCGCCAGATTCACGCTGGTGGGTGCCACGACCCGCGCCGGTCTGCTCACCACCCCGCTGCGCGACCGCTTCGGCATTCCGGTGCGGCTTGATTTCTATACCGTGCCGGAACTCGAAACCATCGTCCGCCGCGGCGCGCGCCTGCTTGGCGTTGCCATCACCGACGACGGCGCCAATGAGATCGCCAAGCGGGCGCGGGGCACGCCCCGGGTCGCGGGACGCCTGCTGCGCCGGGTGCGCGATTTCGCCGAAGTTGGGGCCGCCAAGGGCGACATCAAGGGGGGCATCACCCGCGCCATCGCCGACCGAGCGCTCAAGGCGCTCGATGTCGATGCCATCGGCCTCGATACGATGGACCGGCGCTATCTAAGCCTCATCGCCGCGAGCTTCGGCGGCGGCCCGGTGGGGATCGAGACGCTGGCGGCGGCCCTCTCCGAGCCGCGCGACGCGATCGAGGATATTATCGAGCCCTATCTGATCCAGCAGGGGTTTCTGCAGCGGACCCCGCGCGGCCGGATGCTGACGGCGCAGGCCTTCCGCCACCTCGGCTTGGAGGCGCCGGCAAGGCCGCAGCAATATGGGCTTTTCATCGAAGGTGCGGAGGACTGAACCCAGCCTTGTATGGTGCGGGAGCGCGTGTTATCTGCGCCGCCTACCGCAGCGCGCTGGAGAGGTGGCAGAGCGGTTGAATGCACCGCACTCGAAATGCGGCATAGGTGAAAGCCTATCGGGGGTTCGAATCCCCCCCTCTCCGCCATTACTCTTTTGACTATAAATCTCTGCGAATTTCAGTCATCCACTGAGAGTATTCCGAATCTAAATGTCTCTCCACTACCGGCATCTAAAATGAAGCGCCAAAAGTGCGTTTTTGACCCCGATTTTTGATCTCATGGAAACATTTACAAAAACTGGCGGCGCAAGAATTGGTTGGACAAATGCGACGTGGCCGCTTGCCAAGCTTTCGGTCACAGCCAATAAACTAACTATTCAAGTTAAATTGTTAGGAACCTATACTTTTGCTCCTGAGCAAATTTCTAGCATTGAACGATATACAATCATCCCCGTATTGGGATGGGGAATCCGCATTCGGCATAACGTTGCCGATTATCCAGAGAAAATTATTTTCTGGTGTTTAGGCAATCCATCTAGTGTTTTGGATGGAATACGCGATGTTGGATTCCCGGCTAATATAAATTAGTCATTGCTCGTTTAGTCCCTCCGAAGGACGCGGGCCGCAGGTCGGCCAAAATGCGCGCGCGGCGTCGTAGCTCATGAGACCAGGGACGCCGCGAAAAGGCGGATAGCCGCCGCGGGCTCTGATCCAACCGTCCAGATCGCGCCCCAGCGGTATAGGGTCGCCGTAATTCGTCCGATGATAAGCGAACTCCGCCCGCGGCGTGATGCAGACATAGGGCCGCGCCTCGCTCGCCAATGTCATGCAGGACGAACCGCAGAAGCCATTGATGACGATTTGCAATTGTGCTGCCTTAGCAGCTCGCGCCGCAGCTTCGAACCAGGCCACGTGACCCCCGGGATTGTGCAGGACAATGCAAGGGTCATTACAGGGGCCGAAAACACGGGCCAGCAACACCATGGCAAGGGAAATTTGGCTCATTTGACGACGGGCCCTTCGACAAAGGGGCTGTAATTGCCTGGTCAATCCTGGGAGCGATCTTGCGCGCCCCATCTAGCTCGCAACGCGCTGCCTCGGTCTACCGATGCGCTGACCAAAGCAACGCGCGCGCCATTTTCGTCCTGATCCCGCACCGAGGGTGCGGTGCCTTGCGCCGTTCAAGAAGGTATATCCAAATTTTGGCACCAGCCATTTTACAGCGCAATGCCTATGAGGGGGGAGAATGAATGAAGTTAGGTCTGCTCATTCAACACCTAAAGCGCTCCTTCAGCGATTCAGCCGGCACAATTGTCTTTGGTATGAAGATGGAACTGTTTCCATCTTCGGATTGATCTTTGGTGTCGCTGCGACAACAACCAGCACTAAAGCCGTACTGATCGCCGGCGCCTCGGGCGCGGTCGCGGCCGCGGTCTCGATGATGGCCGGCGTGTATCTCGACGCCGAGACGACACGAGATGAGGTCAGCGCGGATTGGTCGAA
>JARLIV010000065.1 GCA_031291555.1 Methylovirgula sp.
CCATTGCGCATTGCCGAACTGCGCGATCTGGCCGCTGTCCGAGCGGGTCAACATCCGTTGCGTGTCGAGCGCGAGCACCGCGGTCGGCTCCGGCACCGAGAATTGTTCCTTTGCGCGCAAATGCGGAATCGTGGCGGCATTGATGGCGAGATCGAAGATCGGCTTCGGCTGCTCCGCCGGGCCGCCGCCCGTCATCTTTTCGAGGCCCGCCAGGATCGTATCGACTCGATTCGAATTGCGCGCCAGCGCCGCCGCGAAGGTCTTGAGGCTGGCGATCGTGTCCTTGAGCGGGGCTGCGTTGTCCTCGAGGATCTTGTCGATGCGATTGAGTGTGCCGCGGGCCGTCTGCGTCAAATCCTGCCCGGCGCTGACATCGGCCTGCAAGACGGGCGGCTGTTGCGGATTGGGGACGAGGACCGGCGACGTGGCGCTGCCGCCTTTCAGCGAGATCAGCGCCGTGCCCATCAGGCCCTGGAAATCGACGCTCACGCCGCTATCGGCGCGCAACGTCATGCCTTTGAGGATGGCGATCGTCGCGATGACCTGATTATTATTGTCGAGCCGCAGGTTCGTCACTTCACCGACGCGAATGCCATTGAGCTGCACCGCCGCGCCATTCTGTAAGCCGGAGACGGGCCCAAGAAAGTGGATCTGATAGGTTTCGCGCTCCCCGACCGTGCCGTTATTGTTGAGCCAATAGACGAAGCCGAAGCCTGCCACGATCGCGATGAGGGCAAAGAGCCCGACAAGAATATAGCGTGCGCTCGTTTCCATGTGCCGTCTCAATGTCCTCGTGATGCGGCGGCTTCCGCGTCGCGTGCGCGTTTGCCTTGAAAATAGGATTTCACCCAGGGATGTTCGCACGCCAGCATGGCCGACATCGGCCCCTCGGCGACGACCTTGCCATCGGCGAGCGCGACGATGCGATCGCAAACCGTGTTGAGACTGTCGAGATCGTGCGTGACCATAAACACGGTCAGACCCAGCGTCTGCTGCAACGTCTTGATCAAGGCATCGAAATCCCCGGCGGCGATCGGGTCGAGCCCCGACGTCGGCTCGTCGAGAAAGACGATGTCCGGATCGAGTGCCAGGGCGCGCGCCAGCGCCACGCGCTTGGTCATGCCGCCGGAAAGCTCAGCCGGAAATTTCTCCGCATCGCCGGCAGTGAGGCCCACCATTTTGAGCTTGGCGACGGCGACATCCCGGCGCAACCCATCAGAAATGTTAAGATATTCCCGCATCGGGAATTCGACATTCTGGCGCACCGTGAGCGAGGAGAACAGCGCCCCCTGCTGAAACAATATGCCCCAGCGCCGCTCAATCAGCCGCATCGCCTCAGGTTGGACGCGATCGCGATCAACATCCAGAATCGTGATGCTGCCGCCGCGCTTGGGTAAGAGGCCGATGATCGTCCGCATGAGAACGGTCTTGCCGCCGCCCGACGCGCCGACGACCCCGAGAATCTCGCCGCGCCGAACATCGAGCGATAGATGGTCGAGCACGATCTGATCGCCGAAGCCAACTGTGAGATCGCGCACGCGAATGGCGGGTGTTGTCGTCGCCGCGGTCATGTCTCACATCCCCATGGATGCGAAGAATATTGCAAAGAAGCCGTCAAGCAGAATAACGAGGAAGATCGACTTGACGACAGAGGTCGTCGTCTGCGCGCCAAGCGATTCGGCGCTGCCTTTGACGGCCAGACCCTCGACCGAGGACACGATTCCGATGACGAGCGCCATGAAGGGCGCCTTGTACATGCCGACCTCGAAATGCGTAACCGAGATCGCATCATGCAGGCGCGAAATGAAAATCGTCGGGCTCATGCCGCCATAGAGCCAGGCGACGAGCCCGCCGCCAAAGAGCGCCGCGACGCCCCCGATAAAGGTCAGGATCGGCAAGGCGATGACGAGCGCAAGCACGCGCGGAAGGATAAGCACCTCGGCCGGGTCCAGCCCCATCGTGCGCAAGGCATCAATCTCCTCGCGCATTTTCATCGAGCCGAGCTCCGCCGTATAGGCGCTGCCGGAGCGGCCGGCGACCATAATGGCGACGAGCAGGACGCCGATCTCTCGCAGCACCAATATGCCGACGAGATCGACGGCGTAGCTCTCGGCCCCGAATTTGCGGAAATGGAATATGCCTTGCTGTTCGATGATCCCGCCAATCAGCAACGTAATGAGCAGGACAATGGGAACGGCGCGCAAACCGACGCGATCCAGTTGCGAGACGAGCGAGGTGAAGCGCATCCGCCGCGGATTCGCGATAACCCGCAAGAGCGCGGTGACAACCGCGCCGAGCATATCCATGAATGTCGCAATATAGGCGAAGGCCGCGAAGATGGCGCGGCCGAGCGGCTCGAGAACCGGGAATTGGACCCGCCGCCGGACCGGGGCATCGGGGCTCGTCTCGACCCGCTCGACTTCCGCCATCAGCCCACGAAAGCGCGGCGGCAGGCCGCTGACCTCGACACGGCCGGCTTCGCGCCACTTGAGCGTCAGCCTTTCGAGCAGGCAGGCGCCAAAAGTGTCGATCTCGCTCAGCCCGTGCAGATCGAGCGATAGCGCACGGGTGCTGCGCGAAGCCAGCAATGTCGCGATTTGCGGCTCGAGCGCCGCGGCTTCATCCGACGTCCAGGCGCCATCGGCGGCGACGTTCACGCGATCGTTCAATATGGTTGTTGAAAGCGGCATGGCACGGTTCAAAGGTTCATGAGGATTGAGCGGCGGAAGTTCTGAAGCGCATCAGGGCGAGAAGCAGGAAGAGCCCGCCGGTGAAGCCGATGTAGAGGTATTGCGGCCAAACCACCGAGAAGCCGGCGCCCCGGAACAAGATGGCCTGTGCGAACGAGACGAAATGCGTCGACGGCGAGAATTGCATGATCGTGCGCAGGAGATAAGGCATGGACTCAAGCGGCGTGTTGCTTCCCGAAAGGACATTCATCGGAAACGCGACAAGAATGTAGAGCAAGCCGAGCTGCGGCATCGTCCGCGCGATCGTCGCCAGGAAAATCCCGACCGAGGTCGAAAAGAAGAGATAGATCGCCGAGCCAGCGACGAACAGCGGCACGGAGCCGATCACCGGGATATGCAGCAGCCGCTTGACGATGATCTCCAGCGC
>JARLIV010000002.1 GCA_031291555.1 Methylovirgula sp.
CCGGCGGAACAACCGACCGGAGGAAGGCATCCGGGCGCTCTGCGTCTACGGGCCCATCCACTACCAAGAGCTGCCCGAGCTGTTCATGGACTACGTGTGCTCGGTGACAGGCGCGTCGCCCAGCACCACGGGCGCCGGTTCCGAGGGCGCGCTCACCAAGGGACCGTTCAACGCCATCCAAACGACGGCCGATCTCAACAATGCGCTCGTCTCGATGCTGCTCACCGGGTACGGGGGCTTCAGCTCAGCCGCCGGCTTTATCGGCCCGCACCTGCGCGTCGACCACGACATCAGCCTGCTGATTCCGGAGATCTGGTGCAGGCTGTTCCCGCACGAGCGGGATCCCAAGCGATTGATCGAGGCGGGACATCTGGAGAAGCTCGAAGACTATAGCTTCGGCGGAAGGCAGGTGCTGGCCAGCCGGCTGGGCTACCGCATCACGGCCAAGTTCGTGCACACCTACTTCGGGCGGGTCTTCGACAATCCTACCGTCGTATTCACCGACGAAATCCTCAAGCCCGAGCTCCAGGATCGCGCGGTATTTGCCGACGGCGTCAACAACATCGTGGAGGCGCAGCAGCGCGTCGCCGAAGGATATTTCGCGGACGGCACGATCGATGACGCCTGCCCGCCGCTCAAGGCACTGCTCCACATCATGGCGCGCGGAAGCTACGAGGGGAAGACCGCGAGCGATCCCGAGATACGGGCGCTGTTCACCCGCGAGGCGCTGCTCGCGAGCGACTGGTATCGCGAGCGCCTCGCGACGAAGCAGCAGCGGGACGTGGCGCTCTGGGCGCGCCATACTCGGAGCCTGCGGGAGTTCCTGACACGCGCCGGCCACCGAGACGAGGCCAACCGGCTCGGAATCGCCAGCCTATTGGAGCACGCCCGCGCCGAACTCGAGCGGGCGAGCGCACCGGAGTATCTGGCGACGCTCGTCGGCACGATTGGCGCCGACCCGATTCATCGGCCGGCGCACGGGCGCCCGGGGCAGGAAGCAAGATTTGGAGTGGACGCATACGGGATATTGTATGCGGTGGAGAGCGCCGCAGGCTCTGTATAGCGCGTTACCTGAAGTCGAACGCTTTCAGGGGCCGTGTCCGCTTAGGGCGCAACGTAGCTATAGAGGGTGCGCGCGCCGCGCCAGCTAGGCGACGCCGACGGGGCGATCCGTCTGCTTTTCCGCAACGCGTCTTTTCTGAATCAGGGCCACGGCCTTGTGACGCAGTGATCCCGAAAGACTTGTCAGGGCGGACCATGCGAGCTGGTGCCAGGAATATCTGGCGACCCATTTTGCGTATTCTCGCGGTCCGAAGGCCGCGACCAGCGTCGCCTCGTTCGCTTTGAGGAATTCGCGCATATAGGCGATCGTGGCCGACCTGCGCGGCTTGGGCGACCAGATCGTCGAGAGCGTTTCGATGGCCTCGATGAACAGCCCAGCCCAGTCAAGCCGTCTGGCGAGTTCGTCCGAGACGGCAACGAATGTCTTGATGATCTCGTCAGCGGCGGCCGACGCCGCCAGGCGTTGCGGCTTGAGATCGTAGATCCGGAAATTGGCGAGATGCGGGTGCTCGGCGAAGGTATTCGTGCCATGGTGCCGGTAGACGACGAGCGGGCGATCAATCAGCACGCTGCCGGTCAGGCAATTGACGCCGCCGATCAGGTAGGCATCCAATTGTTGCTTGAGCTGCGGCGTGCGCCGGAAAAGAATCTCGACCACTTCGCGCCGGAAGCAGAGACCGCAGGTGCCCGACCAAGGCCAGCCGCGCGTCGTCCGTTCAACGTAATGCAACTCGGAGAGCTGCAAGTCGAGGCTTTCTCCCGTCCTGCTCGTGGGTGGAAGATCGACAATGCGGTACGGGGGCGTTGTGCTCGCGTCCCTTGCGGCGACGGCCTCTGAAAACTGCACATTGGAGGTCGAGGTCACGAGTTCGCCGTCCCGGCTCATGAAGTAATCGACACAGGTGGCCCCGACAGCAAGACGCAAAGAAAGCATCGTGCGGATATGAGCCTCCACGCAGGTCGGCAGCATGTAATCATCCGCGTCGAAGAAAATGACGTAGCTGCCCCTGGCATATTTGAAAGCCTCGGCAGCGGCTGGCGTTTGATTAAGATTTTTCTCCGAAAAGATGACGGACAAGGATCGCCCGTCGCCATCGAAATATTTGTGTTCTGCTGACGCAAGCACGCCGCGGCTGTTGTCGGTCGAGCCGTTGTCGAAAACGATACATTCGATATGGGGATAAGTTTGATGCGCGATCGACATCAAACATTCATCTAAGAACCGACCGTAATTATAATTGATGACAATGACGCTCACGAGCGGGGCCTGAATTTTTCCAAATGGCATTTTGAATCCGCGCCCCACAATCGCATTAGCGTAAATGGCCAAGTCAAATGGCCGAATTGAAAATAGCGCCGAAGTCTATCAAAAATCAGAACCAGGTTTCCAGCGTTATCCAATCGATCCTTGAATTTAGATCTGCGAATTGTGCAGCCCCTAAGCCAAGCCCGCTGTGCCGGAGCCCGACAGTTTTGAGAAGACCAGATGATTTTTGAAATGCCAAAGTTCTTCCGGCGACGGGCCGTGACCGGCCGCGATTTGCGGCCCGGAAGCGTAGATGATGCACTTGCAATTTGTGCGGTGAATTTTTGGCCTGCCTTTAAACTGAGCAAGGGTTTTTGGAATTTCGTGCTCACGGAGAGCCTCGGCCGATTTCGCGTGGTCGAGGAGGCAGAGAGCGCCGACATCGTGCTGACGAGCGTCTTTCCGCACGAAAAGGCAAGATTTCCAGAAAAGACGATCGCGATCATCTGGGAGAACATCCGCCCTAATTTCGAATTCTATCGATTTTCGATTTCCTCGGACTTCGATACGTACCAGGGCCGCAATTGCCGCGTGCCGAACTGGTATGAAGAGCTCATGTGGACCGAGAGCTTCCGCGGACCGAAGGGCCCGAGGTTCGCGCACGGCCACGAGGAGCGCGTCGAAATCGATCGGTTGTTAGCACCAGGCGAAGTTGAGCCTGTCGTCCGCCCGAAATTCTGCTGCCTCGTGACGAGCTATCGCGAGCCGCATCGCGCTTTGGCCGCCGAGGCGCTGTCGCAAATCGGCCCGGTCGATATATTCGGCAACATAACCGGCGCGCCGTTGCGCCAATCCAAATATGAAGCGCTGCGCGACTATCGCTTCAACCTGTGTTTCGAGAATTCGATCTTCCCCGGCTATTATACCGAAAAGGCACTCCAAGCCTGGGTGGCCGGCTGCATCCCGCTCTATTTCTCCGATCCTTTTTTCAGCGTCGATTTCAATCCGAACGCGATGATCAATCGAATGAGCTTTCGTACGTTGGAGAACTTTGTCGAGGCGGTAAAAAAGGTCGATGAGTCTCCGGCGCTCATGGCTCAATTCCGCCGGGAACCGTTGCTACTCGATCGTCCGAGTCTTGCTCCCGTGATCGGCTTCCTTCGTGGGACAGCGAAGGCCATCACCGGGCGGGATATCGGTTCTTCGGCGCCGGTGGAAACCGTTTAGCGGGGGCGTTATTTTGCGCCGCTTTTTTGGCCCTAGGCTACTGAAACGCAAAAACATTTTTTAATTACGCCGTTCCGCGCCGCGCATTATGGTCCGGCCAAGCTGATCGATTGATCACCGCTGCCCCAAACGTATGTGCGAAAGCGCCAGACGAGATTGCGGCGCTAACCCGGGACTCCGCTCGCCGCATGATCGGTATTGTCAGGATCGCTCTGCAGCGTCCCTATACGTTCGTCGTTATGGCGATGCTGATCCTGATTTTCGGGATCATGGCCTGGACCAAGACGCCGACTGACGTCTTTCCCGATATTGGCATTCCCGTCGTCAGCGTCGTCTGGACCTATAACGGCCTGCCGCCGGACGATATGTCCGGACGCGTCATCTATTATTATGAGCGAACGCTGAGTTCGCAGGTCAACGACATCCAGCACATCGAGTCGCAGTCGCTGACCGGCTACGGCATTGTGAAGGTTTTCTTTCAGCCCAGCGTCAATATCAATACAGCCATTGCGCAGGTCACGGCCGCGTCGCAGACAGTGCTCAAATTCTTGCCGCCTGGGATAACGCCGCCTTACGTATTATTGTTCAATGCGTCGAGCGTGCCGGTTCTTCAGCTTGCGATCTCGAGCCAGACGATCTCGCAAGCTCGGCTTTTCGATTATGCGCAGAATTTCATAAGGCCGCAGCTCGCGACGGTTGCCGGCGCTGCCATTCCCTCGCCCTATGGCGGCAAGGTGCGGCAAGTGCAGGTCGATATCGATCAGCAGAAACTGCAGTCCTATGGCCTGTCCGCGCAGGATGTGGTGGACGCGCTCGCGGCGCAGAATCTCATCATCCCCATGGGGACGCAGAAGATCGGCCGGTTCGAATATGTCGTCTCGATGAACGACGCGCCGGACTCGATCGAGGAACTCAATCGGCTGCCGGTCAAGTCGGTTCGCAACAGCATCGTCTATATGAGCGACGTCGCCTTCGTCCACGACGGCGCGCCGCCGCAGATCAATGTCGTGCGCGTCGACGGCGCGCATGCCGTGCTGATGACGATCCAGAAGGCGGGGACGGCCTCGACGCTTGATGTCATCAATGGCGTCAAGGCTCTGCTGCCGAAGATCCGCGCGTCGCTGCCGGCGGGCCTTGAGATCAAGGCGGTCGGCGATCAGTCCGCCTTCGTCCAATCCTCCGTCAACGCGGTGCTGCGCGAAGGCGCCATCGCCGCGGCCCTGACGGGCCTGATGATCCTGCTGTTTCTCGGCAGTTGGCGCTCGACCCTCATCATCCTCGTTTCGATCCCGCTTGCAATTCTCGGCGCCATCGCGGCGCTCTCGGCGACCGGCGAGACGATCAATGTGATGACGCTCGGCGGTCTCGCGCTCGCGGTCGGCATCCTCGTCGATGATGCGACGGTGACGATCGAGAATATCAACTGGCATTTGGAGCACGGCAAGGAGATCGAGGTCGCGATTCTCGACGGCGCGCGGCAGATCGTCGTGCCGGCGACCGTTTCGCTGCTTTGCATCTGTATCGTCTTCGTACCGATGTTCGGGCTCGGCGGCGTCTCCGGCTATCTGTTCCGGCCGCTGGCGAAGGCGGTCGTCTTCGCCCTCTGCTTCTCCTACCTGCTTTCGCGGACGCTGGTGAACACGCTGGCGCGCTATCTGCTCGCAGCGCAAACCGGCCATCACATCAACCAGCATCTTGCCGGTACACCGCACAGCCACAATCCGCTGGTGCGGTTTCAACGCGCGTTCGAACACAGATTCGAGAATTTCCGGCGCGGCTACCGTCATGTGCTCGAGCTCGCGCTGGCGCGGAGCCGTGTCTTCATTGCCGGATTTCTCTGTGTGATTCTGGTTTCCTTCGGCCTGGTGCCGTTTCTCGGTCAGAACTTCTTTCCGTCGATCGCGTCCGATCAGATCAAGCTGCATATTCGCGCGCAGACCGGCACGCGCATCGAGGAGGCCGCGGCGCTCTGCGACAAGATCGAAGGTTCGATCCGCGGTCTTCTTCCCGGCGGGGTGGTATCGATCGTTGACAATATCGGCTTGCCGATCAGCGGCATCAACATGGCTTATGCCAATTCCGGCAGCATCGGCGCGGCCGATGCGGACATCCTGATTTCGCTCAAGCCCGAGGAAGCTGAGAAATCCGGACGCGCAGTCGAAAAATTGCGGAGGGACCTGCCGCAGCTTTATCCGGGGACGACCTTTTCCTTCCTGCCCGCGGACATGGTGAGCCAGATCCTCAATTTCGGTCTGCCTGCGCCGATCGATGTTCAGGTCATCGGTCACGACATTGGTGCGGATCGTGTCTATGCCGACAAGATATTTGCGCGCATTGCGCATGTCTCCGGCGTCGCCGACGCGCGCATCCAGCAGGCCTTCAACGCCCCGACACTGTTCGTCGATGTCAATCGCTCGCTGGCGGATACGACCGGTCTGACAGAAAGGGATATCGCGATGTCGGTGCAGGATACGCTTGCCGGCAGCGTGCAGAGCGCGCCGACCTTCTGGCTTAATCCGAAGAATGGCGTCTCCTATCCGATTGTCGTGCAATCGCCGCAATATTGGCAGGATTCGCTCGGCGATCTCGCCAATGTTCCCGTCACGGCGCCGCGCGCCGCGCAATTGCTGGGCGGCGTCGCAACCATCCGGCGCGGCTTCAGCAGCGCGGTCGTCTCGCATTACAATGTGCAGCCGGTCGTCGATATTTATGCGACGACGCATGGCCGCGATCTTGGCGGCGTCGCCACCGACATTCAAAAGATTCTTGATGCGACGGCGAAGGAAGCGCCGCCTGGCTCGACCATCGTGCTGCGTGGACAAGTCAGCACGATGAAGCAGGCTTATGGTCAGCTTTTCAGCGGTCTCGCCTTGGCCATCGTGCTGATCTATCTGCTTATCGTCGTCAATTTCCAATCCTGGCTCGATCCGTTCGTCATCGTCAGCGCTTTGCCCGCCGCGCTCGCCGGTATCGTCTGGATGCTGTTTACGACATATACGACCCTGTCGGTGCCGGCGCTGACCGGCGCGATCCTTTGCATGGGTGTTGCGACGGCCAACAGCATTCTTGTCGTCAGCTTCGCGCGCGAAAAGCTCGCCGAAGGGATGAGCGCAGCCGCGGCGGCGCTTGATGCCGGCGTGACACGCTTTCGTCCGGTGCTGATGACGGCGCTCGCCATGATTATCGGCATGTTGCCCATGGCGCTCAGCGCGGAGCAGAACGCACCGCTGGGCCGCGCCGTGATCGGCGGCTTGATCTGCGCGACTTGCGCGACGCTC
>JARLIV010000066.1 GCA_031291555.1 Methylovirgula sp.
GTCCGCGGCCGTCGAGATTTCCTGCGTGCCCGAGCGGATCGCCAGAGTGTTCGAATTGACGTGCAGCATCACCTGCTGAAGCTTCTCGATCGAGACATTGAAATTGGCGCGGATCTTCTCGTATTCGCTGGTGAAGGCGTTTGAGAGCCGGAAGGTCAGATCGCCGTCCGAGAGCCGCTGCAAGGCCTCGGTGATCGAGGTGACGAAGACATGGTGCGCCTCGATATAATGCTGGGTCTCGATCTCTTGGCGGGCGCGCTCCTCTTCGGCCGCCTTGCGCGCCGCCTCGGCCTCGGCTTCGAGCCGGGCTTTCTCGACGGCGTTTTCCTTGAACACCTGCACGCGCTTCGCCATTTCGGCGATTTCGTCGCCTTCGCCGAGCGGCGGGACAGCGACGTCGATCCGGCCCTGCGCCAATCTGCGCATGCAATCATTGAGAATGCGGATAGGGAAAGCGATCCGGCGCTCGAGCTGATAGCCGGCATAGCCCGCGACCAGAAGCGCCAGGAGGCCGCCAATGATCTGCGCGAGATGGACGAGCCAGAGTGCGCCCGCTTGTGACTGGGCGGCGCTATCTGAAAGCGCAGCAACCTTGGCACGAAGGTCGGCACCCGCCTCGCGGATGTGCTTCATCGAATCGATGCTCGCCGTTGATTTGGCGATCGCCATGGCTTGCGGAGCCGTCTGCGGGTCGCCGCCGAGTTGCATCTCCTGATCGCCGATATCGTGCCGCCAGGCCGCGTTGGCCGCCGCGAATTGGTCGATTGCCGCCGCAATGTCGAGCCGATCTGCCGCTTCGTCGCGGGCCGCGGCAATGTCGTCATCGAACCGTTTGCCCGCCGCAGCATAGAGGTCACGATAGCGGGCCTGATCGCCGGAGAGCAGGAAGCCGCGTGCGCTGCTGTTCTCGTCCGATTGGGCGGCCATGGCATTGTCGAGGCGGTCGACAAGCTGGAAGGAGGCATCGCGCGTTGCGATCGCATCTTCCGCATGATGGACGGCGAATTCGACGGCCACAGAGGTCAGCGCCACGACGCCAAGGACGGCGGAAAATGCGACGATCAATTTTTTCGAAATAACCAGGTTCTGCGATGCCACAGACCCCTCCCGATCGAGCGGGCGCGACGGCGCGAACGGTCACAACATTGACCAAGAAGAGCGCAAGAGCTCCTGCCGCATGCCCTTTTGAAAATTTTTAGGCGAAAAGAATGAATAAATTCGAAGCGCGCCGATTAACGAACTCTTGCTGCTCGCAACCGTCGATTGCGCGATCTGGCTTCAGAAATCCGTGCGGCTGCGGATCGCCGCGACGAGCGTGCCTTCGTCGAGATAATCGAGCTCGCCGCCGACGGGCACGCCATGCGCGAGCCGCGTGATGCGCACAGAGAGCGGCGCCAAAAGGTCGGTGATGTAATGCGCAGTCGTCTGGCCATCGACCGTGGCGTTGACCGCGAGCACGACCTCCTCGATCGAATCATTCGCGACGCGGCCGACGAGGCTTTTCAGATTGAGATCGTCGGGGCCGATGCCATCGAGCGGCGACAAGGTGCCGCCGAGAACGTGATAGCGCGCCGACAGCGCCCCGGCGCGCTCCAGCGCCCAGAGATCGGCCACGGTTTCGACGACGACGAGCAGTTTGCTGTCGCGCCGGCCGTCGCGGCAGATCGTGCACGGGTCACAGGTATCGACATTGCCGCAGACCGAGCAGACGACGATCCGCTCGCGCGCCACCTGCATCGCCTCGGCGAGCGGTGCCAACAATTCCTCGCGCCTGCGGATGAGATGCAGAGCGGCGCGGCGGGCCGAGCGCGGGCCGAGCCCCGGCAGCCGCGCCAGCAATTGGATCAGCCGCTCGATCTCCGGGCCGGCGATGCGTTCTGCCATTCTCAGAGCCTGCTTGAAACCTTCGCCAACCTAAGCCCTCATGCTGAGGAGCCGCTGAAGGGCGGCGTCTCGAAGCACGAGGGCGAATCAAGAGTTAAATCTTCTCATCCTTCGAGACGCGATTTCTTGCGAAATCGCTCCTCTGGATGAGGGAGCGTGGCGTTTCCGAATCGCCATATCAGAACAATTTCAGGCCCGGCGGGATCGGCAGGCCAGCCGTCAGGCTCTTCATGCGCTCTTCCATCAGCCGGTCGGCCTTCTTGCGGGCATCGTCATAGGCGGCGACGATAAGGTCTTCGAGCATTTCCTTGTCGTCCGGCTTCAATAGTGAGGGATCGAGCGAGAGGCCCTTCAACAGTCCTTTCGCCGTCAAGGTGATGCGAACAAGCCCGCCGCCGGACTGGCCCTCGACTTCGATCCGCTCAAGTTCGGCTTGAGCCTCCTGAAACTTGGCCTGCATGGCCTGGGCCTGCTTCATAAGATCGAACATTCCGGCCATGGCACTTCCTTCGAAAATTACAAATCGTCTTCAGGGGTCGCCGAATCTATATAGGCGATGTCTTCGGCCGCCGCGTTTTCCGCCGGCTCCGCCTCGCGCACCGCGACGATCTCGGCGCCGGGGAAAATGTCCATCACCGCGCGCACGAGCGGATCGGCACGCACGCCATGCAAGCTCGCCGCGGCGGCGGCTTCGGCCTGCTCTTTCAGGCTCGGCGCGCCGGTCTCGCGCGAAATCGCGACCATCCAGCGCCGGGCCGTCCATTCCTGCAACCGGCGCATCAGGGTCTGGGCGAGCTGCGGCGAGGCACCGGGGGCGAGTGCGAATTCGATCGCGCCTTCCTCGAAGCGCACGAGGCGGACATCGCGCTCCAGCGCCATCTTCAATTGAATGTCACGCGCGGCGCCCGCCTGCGCCACGACATCTTCGAAGCGCGTGAGCCGCAGCCCCGGTTCGGCGCTCTCCGGCCGCGGCGCCGGGGCGGCGCGGACAGCCTGACCTGTTCCGCGCGAAACCAGTGAAGCCGAGCTGCCGACGGGCGTCGGCTCGCGTGTCGGAGCACTCGCTGGCGCGGTCGTACCTTGCGGCAGATTGCCGAGCCGCCGCAGGGCCTCGTCCGGCGTCGGCAGATCGGCGGCATGAGCAAGCCGCACGAGAATCATGTCGGCGGCGGCAAGCGGTCGCGGCGAATCCTTGATCTCCTGCAGGCCCTTCAACAACAATTGCCACGCCCGCGTCAGCACCGGCAGCGACAGGCTTTGCGCGAATTCAGCGCCGCGCACGCGTTCCGCCTCGCTCAGCGCCGGATCCTTCGCGGTCTCCGGCACCAGCTTGAGCCGAGTCACGATATGGGTGAATTCGGCAAGCTCGCCGAGCAGGCGCTGCGGGTCAGCGCCGGAATCATAGAGCGCCTTCATCGCGGCGAGCGCGGCGGCGATGTCGCCGCGCATCACATCGGCGAAAAGATCGATCAGCCGGCCGCGGTCGGCAAGGCCGAGCATTTGGCGCAGGTCTTCGGCTTTGACTTCCGCCCGCAGGCTGCCCTTGGCATGGGCGATCGCCTGGTCGAGCAGCGAGAGCGCATCGCGCACGGAGCCTTCCGCCGCCCGCGCGATCATGGCGAGAGCCTCCGGCTCGGCGGCGATCTCCTCCTTCGCGCAAATGCCGGCGAGATGGGCGACGAGCCGGTCGGCCTCGATGCGGCGCAGATCGAAGCGCTGGCAGCGCGAGCGCACCGTCACCGGCACTTTCTCGATCTCGGTCGTCGCGAAGATGAACTTCACATGGTCCGGCGGCTCTTCCAGCGTCTTCAGAAGGCCGTTGAACGCAGCCTTGGAGAGCATGTGCACTTCGTCGATGATGTAGACCTTGGTGCGCGCGAGGACGGGGCGATAGCGCGCATTGTCGATGATCTCGCGGACGTCATCAATGCCGGTATGCGAGGCCGCGTCCATCTCGATCACGTCGACATGGCGGGAATCGATGATCGCCTGGCAATGGACGCCAAGCTCCGGCATGTGGATTGTCGGCGCATTGACGGCGGGTTGGTCGCCCCGTGCGGGCAATTCGTAATTGAAGGCGCGGGCGAGGATGCGGGCCGTCGTCGTCTTGCCGACCCCGCGCACGCCGGTCAGGATATAGGCTTGGTGGATGCGGCCGAGGTCGAAGGCGTTCGACAGCGTCGTGACCATCGCCTCCTGGCCGATGAGGTCGTCGAAATTCGCCGGCCGATATTTGCGCGCGAGCACCCGATAGGGCGCCGGCGGCGCGGCCTCGTGACCTTGCGGCAGAAGGGAGGGTTCGGCGCAGTGATCCTCGGCCATTCGCCCGTCGTTGCGAGCCGAGCGAAGCAATCCAGCCCATGTCCGGATTGCTGCGTCGCTGCGCGCCTCGCAATGACGCAGCGACGGACCTTTCCCAATCGAAGGTATAGGTCGAAAGGTGGGAGGCTGGACAGAGACCCGCCCGGTCTCGTCTGGGCTGCTTCCTTCCGGACCTGACCCGGTTGGCGAGTGGTGCGTCCACCGCCAACCTCCCGCCCCCTATTTGGACCAGGGCGGAAAAATCCGCAAGGCCGCGCGAGGCTTAAATCTTGCTCGCGGCCTTGGGAGGTTTATACGTCAAACAGAAACTTACGTTATATCCGGGCGAGACGCTGCGATGACCAAGGCGCTGGTGCTTTTTTCCGGGGGGCAGGATTCGACCACCTGCCTCGCCTTCGCGCTCGCGCGCTTCGATCATGTCGAGACGATCGGCTTCGATTACGGCCAGCGTCATCGCGTCGAACTCGATCAGCGGGCGAAAATACGTGAGGGAATCGTGGCGCGTGATCCGCTTTGGGCTCGGCGGCTCGGCGAGGACCACTTGATCGACCTCACTGTACTCGGGCAGATTTCGGCGACCGCGATGACGCGCGATGTCGCCATTGTCACCGAGGCCAACGGCCTGCCGAATACATTCGTGCCCGGCCGCAATCTGATCTTTCTCACCTTCGCGGCGGCGATCGCCTACCGGCGCGGACTCAAGCACATTGTCGGCGGCATGTGCGAGACGGATTTTTCCGGCTATCCCGATTGCCGCGATGCGACCATCAAGGCCATGCAGACCGCGCTCAATCTCGGCATGGAAAAAGATTTCGTGCTCGATACGCCGCTCATGTGGCTCGACAAGGCGGCGACCTGGAAGCTCGCCGAAGAGCTTGGCGGCCAGGCGCTCGTCGATCTCATCGTTGAGGATACGCACACCTGCTATCTCGGTGAACGCGGCCTGCGGCACGCATGGGGCTATGGCTGCGGCACCTGTCCCGCCTGCCAATTGCGCGCGCAAGGCTGGGCGAAGTATCGCGCCGAGGCTGCGGCAAGCGCCCGGTAGTCCTTATTGCGTGGGCGTTGACACGGGGGTGCTGGCCGTGGTCGTCGCGCTCTGTGCGGCCGGGCTTGCGGCCACAGGTTGCGCCGCGGCGGGCTGCGCCGCCGGTTTCGGCGCGAAAAACGAGAAGAACGAGCCCTGGCTCGGTGCCGGGCGCGGCGCCGGGGCACTTGCCGCTTGGACTGCGGCCAGCGCCGTTGCTGGGGGCGTGGATTGCACCGCGGCGGCGTTTGCCGGCGGCGCGGCCGCAGCGCTGGTGGTCGAGGCGGTCGGCTGCGGATCGACAGCAGGCTCGATCTCGCCGCGCGCCAGCGCGAGTGCCTTGGCCTTCTTCTCGGCGGCTTCGGCCGCGGCAAGATCCTTGGCGCGGGCGGCCTTCAGCTGCGCCTCGGTCGGCGCTTTGCCATGCCGCTTGATCGCGACATCGACCGGGCCCTGCGCCAAAGCTTCCGGACGGCTCACGTCTTCGATCTGCGCGCCCTTGAAGCTCGGGTTCTGGCCGCCGTCCGCATAGACGGTGTGGACGGCGGGCAGTCCACCGGCGACAAGTTCGGCGATCCGGGCGTCATCGCGCGCCTCCTTGGCGAGAACTTCTTCGACCACCATCTGATCGCGTTTCAGCGCCGGGCAGGGGCCGCTCGGGTCGAGCCTCTCGCCGTTCGCCGGCGCGGCGTTGAACACGTAGCGCAAGTTACAGACGCCGACGTGGACTTCCTCTTTCGTCACTTCGAAATTGTCGGTGCCGGTTTTCAGCTCGCGCCAGAAGGCGATGTTGGGGTCAAGCCGGTATTTGGCGAAATTCTCTGCCGTCATGTGGAACGGCATGGATTGCATCTGAATCTCCGGCTGACCGCCGGCGAAGGCCTCGCGCGCGATCGCGTAGATTTCGGCAATCTGCAGGTTGGTCATCGAGAAGCAGCCAGCCGAAGAGCAGATGCCATGCACCATGATCGAGTCGCCGCTATAGCCGTGCGCGCGATCATAGACGTTCGGATAGCCGACGTTGAACGAGAGATAATAGTTGGAGCGCGGGTTCATCTGCGCCGGGTAGATCGCATAGAACCCTTCCGGCACCTGCCGGTCGCCTTGGCGCTTCTTCGGGCCGAGCTGGCCCGACCAGCGGCACATCGGATAGGTTCTGAGAAGCACGTAGCGCCCGTCGTCGCGCATCTTCCAGATCTCGAACTCCGCTTCCTTCTTATAGGTGCGGAAGAGAATAGGGGCCTGCGGGTTCGTGCCCTTGGCCTGCATCAAGGCCAGCATTTGCGGCGAAAGCGGTTGGTAGGCGCGGTCGATGAAATCACTCGAATCGTCCTCGCCGACGCAGCCCGCAAGCATAGCGGCCAAAGCCATGACCGCGGCGCACGCCGCAAAGCGGCGAAGCAAAGCAAAATGGAACGGCATCGGCATTCGCTCTCGACCTAGCGCGCCTTCCGGCCAGATGGAAACCTCTGGCCGATAAGAAATCGCGCCGACTCCAAACGCTGAAGCGTGTTCTGATCGGAAAAGTCATGCAACTTTTCCGGAGCACGCTCTGAGGCCCCCATGGCCACGCCGCTATGTAAGAGCGTTATTCTTATCCGCCGGTTACTTCAACTCCCCGGCGGCCACTCAGGGCCATAGCCTTGGCGGTGATTTGGCCGCCAATAAGGCGGCGCATAAGGCCAGAAATGGTCGGCATA
>JARLIV010000067.1 GCA_031291555.1 Methylovirgula sp.
GACGACGGCACGACAGCGCGGCTCGGCCCCAACCATTACGTTATGTCGACGACCACCGGCAATGCCGGCAAGGTGATGCAGCATCTGGAATTCTACCATCAGGCGCTATGGCCGGAGCTCGATGTGGCGATGGTCTCGGTCACCGAGCAATGGGCGCAATATGCGGTCGCCGGGCCGAAATCGCGTGAGGTACTACAAAATCTCCTCGGCACGCGGATCGATCTTACGAACGAAGCTTTTCCCTTCCTCGCCTGCGCCGAAATTTCCTGGGGCGATGTGCCGGTGCGGCTCTATCGCATCTCCTTCTCCGGCGAGCTCGCCTACGAGATCGCGGTGCCGGCCGATTACGGCGACAGCCTCATGCGCGCCTTGACGCGCGTGGCGATGCCGCTCGGCGTCGTGCCCTATGGCAGCGAGGCGCTCGGCGTGCTGCGCATCGAAAAGGGCCATGTCTCGGTGCCAGAGCTCAACGGCCAGACGACCGCCGCGGACCTCGGCCTCGGCAAGATGCTCTCGAAGAAAAAGGATTTCATCGGCCGCGTGCTGGCGGAGCGGCCGGCGCTCACCGATCCGGAGCGGCCAGGCCTCGTCGGTTTGAAGCCCGTCGACCCCGGCCAGCGGCTGCGCGCGGGCGCGCATTTCCTGGCCCTTGAAGCGGCGGCGACCGTGGAAAACGACGAGGGCTATATGACCTCGGTCGCCTATTCACCGCATGCCAGTTGCTGGATCGGCCTCGGTTTGCTGAAGCGCGGCGCGGCGCGGATCGGCGAATATGTCCGCGCCTACGATCCGGTCCGCAACGGCGACGTCGAGGTCGAAGTCGTCTCTCCCATCTTCGTCGATCCCGAAGGGAAATGGCTGCATGAGTGAGGTGCTGGAATTCCGCTCGCCCTGCGCGGGCGCGCTGAAAGACATCGGACCTGCGGCCGCGGCGGGTGTCGTCGTATGCGAAGAGACGAGGCGCCAGGCCGTGACGGTCATCGCGCACGGCTCCGCCGCTGACATCGCCGCACGGCTCGAAGCCGCCTTTGGTTTGAAGCTCGTCCCCGGCAGCAAGGCCAGCTCCGCCGGCAATCTGACCTTCGTGGCGACGGGGCCGCGGGCGTGGCTCGCGTTCAGCGATGAGGCCGAGAGCCTTTCTGCCGCGCTGCGTCACGCCTTGGGCGACAGCGCCGCCATCACCGAGCAATCGAGCGGCTATGCGGTTTTCTGCATTTCGGGACCAAAAGCCCGGGCGACCTTCGAAAAAGGCCTGGGCGTCGATCTGCACCCGCGCGCCTTCGGGCTTGGCGATGCCGCCTCGACATCCTGCGCGCATCTCAATGTCATTATCTGGCAGATCGACGACCAGCCGATCTACGAAATCGCCGTCGCGCGAAGCTTCGCGGTCGCCTTCTGCCATTGGCTGACGGAAAGCGCCGCGGAGTTCGGACTTAAAGTTCTGCTTTAACTTTAGTCGTGGTCGTAATCGACGAAGCCGCGGCTCGTGAGCACGATCCAACCGTCGCCGCGACGCTCGATCGCGCGCACAGTGCCGGCGCCCGGTAGAACATCGCCCGGCACGACCTCGACGGCGCCCTGCGGCCCTTGGACCAAAGCGATGCCGTGATAGACATCGCGCACCACCCAGTCTGACAGAAGTTGCGGTGTATGGCGTGCGCCTTCGGCGGACGCGAGCGTGAGCTGGTGCGCCCGCTCGGCGCGCGCCGCGTCGCTCGGGATGGTGCCGGTCGGGTCGCTCGCCGCTTCGTCGCGCGCGGCCCGATCGAGGGTCGCCTGAATGGCTTTGGCGTCGATCCGGGCCGCGTCGGCCTTCGCGGTGCTGACTCGGGCGCCCTCGTGTAGATGATCGAGCCGGGCCGTAAGCTGCGCGATCTGAACCTTGAAATCGGCTTGCTGAGAATCGAGGCTCGCTTGCAGACCCTCGATCGTCTTTTTGAGGGTGCGGATATCGTCCGGCGTCTGAGCCTGCAGCGCGGCGAGCCGCAGCTGCAATTTGTGGACTTCGTCGCTTAATGCCTTGTTCTCGTGGCGCAGATCGGCAAGTCCCGTATCCGGCGCGACCTTCGGCGCCGCCGCAGCAGCCGCGGGTGCGGCCGGTGCCGATGAGGCCGTCGATAAGGCCATTTGGGACACGCCAGGCGTCGGCAACGCCGGCCAGGACAGATAGCGGCTGCCCGCGGCATAGGCGCCGCCCGCAACGACAATGACGGCCGCCGCGCGCAGCAGGTAGTTCGACCAGGACGTCCGCCGCGCCCGCGGCGCGCCGCCGGGACGCTCGCCCGCAGTGAAGCTGTCGTCGAATTTTTCCTTTTTGTCCTTCTTGGGCGGCATGATGACGAGCGCCGAACTCGGCACCGGCGCACTTTGTGGCGGCTCGGGCTTTGCCGCGCCCGGCTTTGACGGCTCGCTTACGGCCTTCGCCTCGAAAGGCGTCACGGCGCGCGATGCGCCCGTTTCGCCCGACGCGTCCGCGGCTGCATCCGCCGCGCCCTCATGCGGGGCCTCGGACTTCTTGTCGTCGAAAGCTTGCGGATCTGCAGAGGAATCCATGGCGCGCACCCCGGCGGCAGATTAAACACAGTCAAGAGGTTGCATGGGATTTCGTTAAAAGCTTGTTGAAGAATCGGCTTTTCGTCGTCAGCCGCCGCGCGATTTGGGCAAGCTGGACAGCAGCGGCGTGCCGCTTGCAAGCCGGTGAGCGCCCGCGATAATCCGATGATGTACCTGCCTCCCTTACTCTCAAACTTCCAATTCTTCAGGATGTTGCATGCGCGTTGACGGCAAGCCCACTCGCACGATTTGGCCGGCGGCGGACGGACGTCGCGTGATGATCATCGATCAGACCCGGCTGCCGCACGAATTCGTGATCTGCGAACTCGCGACGCTCGGCGATTTCGAAGTCGCCATCAAGGATATGAAGGTGCGGGGCGCGCCGCTGATCGGCGTCACGGCTGCCTATGGCTTGGCCATCGCCCTATGCGACGACCCGAGCGATGCCGGGCTCGCCGCGGCGAGCGCCAAGCTTCTCGCGACGCGGCCGACCGCCGTTAACCTTGCCTGGGCGCTCGATGTGATGCGCGCGGCTCTTTTCGGCCTGGCGCCAGCGGAGCGGGCCGCCGCCGCCTTCGCCAAGGCCGGCGAACTCGCCGACCTCGATGTCGCGATCTGCGATGCGATCGGCGCCAACGGCCTCGCGCTCATCGCGGAGATCGCCGAGCGCAAGGGCCGCGTGAACATATTGACCCATTGCAACGCCGGCTGGCTTTGCGCGGTCGATTGGGGCACTGCGACGGCCCCTATCTATAAAGCGCAGGAAGCCGGCATCGATCTCCACGTCTATGTGGACGAGACGCGGCCGCGTAACCAAGGCGCCTCGCTGACCGCCTGGGAGTTGGTGCAGCAAGGTATCTCGCATCAGGTGATCGTCGACAATGCGGGCGGCCACATCATGCAGCATGGCGGCGTCGATCTCGTTATCGTCGGCACCGACCGCACCACCGCGACGGGCGACGTCTGCAACAAGATCGGCACCTATCTCAAGGCGCTGGCGGCGAGGGACAATGGCGTGCCCTTCTATGTCGCGGCGCCCTCCTCTTCCATCGATTTCGCGATTTCCGACGGCGTGCGGGACATTCCGATCGAGGAGCGCAACGCGCGGGAAGTCACCCATATCCGCGGACGGACGGAAGACGGACGCCTCGAAACGGTGCGCATCGTCCCGGAGGGCAGCCGGGCGGCCAATCCCGCCTTCGATGTGACGCCGGCGCGGCTCGTCAGCGGCCTTATCACCGAGCGCGGCATCATCCCGGCGCGGAAAGAAGCGCTCGCGGCGGCCTTTCCAGAACGGCTTCAGCCTGTAGAATGACACGTTTTGGGGGAACCGATGGCCGATCTCTTTGCCTGTAAGCCGATCGCGCTGCTCGAAGCCGAGGCGGCGAATGTCGAAGTTCAGAGCATCGTCGCGCACGGCAGTCCCCCGCTGAAACGCACGCTGACTCTCACAAGCCTCATTGCACTCGGCATCGGCGGGATCATCGGCGCCGGCATTTTCGTGCTCACCGGCCACGCTGCAGCGGAATACGCGGGGCCGGCGATCGCGCTGTCCTTTGTCCTGTCCGGGTTCGCCTGCGCATTGGCGGGCCTTTGCTACGCCGAAATGGCATCAACCGTCCCTGTCGCCGGCAGCGCCTACACTTATGCCTATGCGACAATGGGCGAATTCATCGCCTGGATGATCGGCTGGGACTTGATCCTCGAATATGCGCTCGGCTCGACGACGGTAGCGATCGGCTGGTCCGGCTACGTCTCGAGCTTTCTCAACGATATTGGCCTGCACATCCCTTCGGCCTATGCGAGCGCGCCGTTCGTCTTCGATCCAGCGAGCGGGCGTTGGTCGCATACCGGCGCGATCTTCAACTTCCCGGCAGCTTTCGTCATCGCCTTGATGAGCACGCTGCTGGTGATCGGCATTCGCGACTCGGCGAAGGTGAACAACGTCATCGTCGCGATCAAGCTGACGATCATCATTCTGTTCATCCTCGTCGGCGTCTGGTTCTTCAAGACCTCGAAC
>JARLIV010000068.1 GCA_031291555.1 Methylovirgula sp.
GAAGGTGAAGATCACCGGCATCCAGGTGAACATCTGCTTCTGCACCGGATCGGCCGGCTCCGGATTCATCTTCATCTGGACGAACATGGAGACGCCCATGATCAGCGGCCAAATGCCGATGTTCAGGAAATGCCCGATCATCGGCACCACCGTCGGATCCCAGTGCAGCAGGCCGAACAGAGTGAAAATATTGGTCGGGTCGGGCTGCGACAGATCCTTGATCCAGCCGAAGAACGGCGCCTGACGCATCTCGATGGTGATAAACAGCACCTTATAGAGCGAGAAGAAGACCGGGATCTGGATCACCATCGGCAGACAGCCCGAGACCGGGTTGATCTTCTCGCGCTTGTAGAGATCCATCAGCTCTTGTTGCTGCTTGATCTTGTCGTCGGCGTAGCGCTCGCGGATGGCGGTCATCTGCGGCTGCACGGCCTTCATCTTCGCCATCGACAGATAGGAGCGATTGGCGAGCGGGAAGAAGACGGCCTTGATGAGCACCGTCACGATCAGGATGGCGATGCCGAAATTGCCGACGACCTTGTAAATGGCGTCGAGCAGCCAGAACATCGGCTTGGTGATGAAATAGAACCAGCCCCAATCGATCATCAGCTCGAAGCGCTCGATGCCGAGGTCTTTCTGATAGGCGTCGAGCAGGCGCGTCTCCTTGGCGCCGGCGAAGACGCGCGAGGTTACGGCGGCGGAAGCGCCGGCCGCGATCGTCACGGGAGCGGCGCGATAATCGGCCTGGTAATCCTTGCGGCCATTGTCGTCCCAGGCGCGGAACGCAGCGTCGACGGTGCTGCGCTGATCGGGGATGACGACGGCGCCCCAATATTTGTCGGTGAAGCCGAGCCAGCCGCCGGTGCCGGAGAGGCTCTTAGTTGCATTGGCCTCCTTGAGGATTGAATCGTAGGTCGGCTCCTGAACGCCGGAATCGCCGATGACGCCGACCATGCCTTCGTGCAGGATGGAATAGCCCAAGGTCTTCGGCTTGCCGTGGCGCGAGACGAGCGCATAGGGGTAGAGCGTGACGGCGGCGCCCGACTTGTTCTCGATCGTGTCGGTGATCGTGAACATGTAATGGTCATCGACCGCGATGCGGCGATGGAAGACGAGGCCGTGGCCGTTGTCGGCGGTCAGGGTGACCGGCGTCTGCGAGGTCAGCTTGCCGCCATCCGACTTCCATGGTGTCGTCGGGTTGGGCAGCGCCAGCGCAGCGTCGGCGCCGACATAGCCGACTTCGGCATAATAGGGCGAGGGCGCGTTCGACGGCGAGAGCAGCACGATATTCGGGCTCTTCGGGTCCGTCGTCTCGCGATAGGCCTTGAGCGATACGTCGTCGATCCGCGCGCCGGTCAAATTGATCGAGCCGAACAGGGCCTTGCTGTCGAGCGTAACGCGCGACGTCGCGGCCACGGCGGCGTCGCGGCTCAAGATGGCTTGCGGCGTCTCGCTGGCGGGGCCGCCCTGCGGCGGGGCGTTGGGCGAGCGCGGCGGTTGCGAGCCGACGGAGCCCGGCGCATGCTCGACCGGCTGGCCCTGCTGCTGGGCGACCTGCGCGGAATGCTCTTTCTGGTATTGGGGCGCGGCGAAGAAATAGTTCCAGCCGATGATGACGAGGATCGACAAGGCCATCGCCAGAATGAGGTTGCGATTATTGTCCTGCGGCATGGCGCGAAAACCTAATCCTTCGTCGGTGTTGGGGCGGCGGGCGTGATCTGGCCGGGGCTCTTGTCCGGACCTTTGGGGGCGCGCGCGGGCCGCGCTGTGTGAATATCGGCAATCGCCTTGCTGAGCTGTTGCTGCAGCTTGGCGAAATCCTCGGTGAGTGCCGCCGGCTGCGCCAGGATTACATAGTCATGACCCGGCCGGGCGGAAAGCGCCGGCGCCCGGCGCAGCGCCTCTTTCAGCCGCCGGCGGATGCGGTTGCGCAGGACAGCGCCGCCGAGCTTCTTCGTCACCGTAAAGCCAAATCGCGGCGGCCGGAGCGCCGAGGCCTCCGGCTGGGCGTGCATTTGCAGGCTGAAGCAAGGCGTGCGCAACCGCCGACCCTTGGCGGCGCGGAGAAATTCGGCCCGCGTTTTCAGCCGGGCCGGCGGTTTTTCCCGGCCGGCGGTCTCGGGCTTGCGCATGGTCCGTCCCGGCGCGGTGCGCCTTAAGACAAGGGTGCGGCTCAGGCCGAGAGCCGCTTGCGGCCGCGCGCCCGGCGGGTGGCGATGACTTTGCGGCCACCGACAGTCGCCATACGGGCGCGAAAGCCGTGGCGGCGCTTGCGCACCAGCTTGCTGGGTTGATAAGTCCGCTTCACTTTTTCGCTCCGTCACGAATATCTTTGGCCGCGCCATCAACGCAAAATGCGCCCACCGGCCGCACCGGACAGGGACGCCAAAAAGCGGGGAAAGCGCAATCTTCATGCATGGTCCTGAAAAATCATAGACTTTTCAGCGCCGACCACGCGCAAAAACAGCTTGGTGCGCCTTATAGGGGCAAGGCGGCCTGAAAGTCAATTTGCGCCGGCCGCCCTCACAAAGATAGAGCATCGCTTCGACGCAAAACCACACATTTTAAGCGCGCGATGCCCTAGACGCGCCTTTTTGTCGGCTAACATTGCCGTCGGAACGCGAACCGACCGCAGGGCGGCTCGCGATGTCAGCGCGATTGATCAGGGGATTGCATGCGTCTCGAGCGGAAGGGCGCGGCTTTGGCCGCCGCGATAATCCTCGGCTCATCAACGGCTGCCTTCGCCCAAATTCCCAATCCTCTGGATTGGATTTTCCCGCACCGCCAGGTCCAGCCCGGCGATCAAGGGCCACAGAATAACGGCGGCTGCTCGACCGAGCAGCAAAGGGACCCCTATGTCAACGCGTGCGGCGAATATGTCCCCGGCCGCATCGATGCAGCGCCCGGCCAAGGTTAGGCGCGCGACAATCCGCAGGAGTTTTCGTGGCGACGAAATCGAAGACAGACTGGAAATATTTCGCCTGCGTCCTGGTCGGCTGGGCGATATTTCTGTTTCTGGCCAATATCCTGCTGGTCCAGGCCGGGCTTGCACATAAGGGGTTGGTCAGTATGGCTATCGCCGTCGCCGCAGGTGTCGCCGGCGGCTTCATCGGCTCTTATGTCTACACGACTTTTTTCCGTCCGAAGAATTCGGCTTAGGCGGGGAAATCGAGCCCGATGTCGAGCACGGGCGCACTATGGGTGAGCCAGCCGATCGAAATGAGATCGACGCCGCTCTTTGCAATCTCTGCCACGTTGTCGAGCGAGACGCCGCCCGAGGCCTCGGTGATGGCGCGGCCGTCGACGATTTCGACTGCCTCGGCCAATTGCGCCGGACTCATATTGTCGAGCAGGATTGCGTCCGGCGCCTCGGTTAACGCCTCGTGCAATTGCCCGAGCGAATCCACCTCGACCTCGATCTTGACGAGATGGCCGACATTCCGCTTCGCCCGCCGCAACGCTTCTGCGACACCGCCGGCGATGGCGATGTGATTGTCCTTGATCAGCACCGCATCGTTGAGGCCGAAGCGGTGATTGTAGCCGCCCCCGGCGCGCACCGCATATTTCTCGACCGCGCGCAGGCCCGGCGTCGTCTTGCGCGTGCAGACGATCTGCGCCTTGTGGCCTTCGACGGCGGCGACGAAACTCGCCGTTGCCGTGGCGACGCCGCTCAGATGGCCGAGAAAATTGAGCGCCACGCGTTCGGCGACCAGGATCGATGCGGCTTTGCCGCGGACGAACGCGATCGTCTCGCCCGCAGTGACCTTGGCGCCGTCCGGCTTTGCGGCGGAAAATGTCAGTGCGGGATCGACGAGTTGAAAGGTGAGCGCGGCGAGGTCGAGGCCGGCGACGACACCGGCTTTGCGCGCGACGAAAAGCGCGTGCGTCTCAGCCTGCGGCGGCACGATGGCATTGGTCGTCAGATCGCCGGCAAGGCCCAGATCCTCGGTGAGCGCGGCGCGGACCAGCGGCTCGAGAATCACCCGCGGCGGCGGTGTTGGGCGCATCAAGCGACGTCGGCCAGAGTGAGGCTCTGCGCGGCATCGAAGGCCTGCGTCAGGTCAAGCGTGCGGGGGCTGGCAGGCGATATCTCTTTCCGCGAGAAATCCAGCCGGTAATGGGCGCCGCGGCTTTCCTCGCGGCGCAAGGCGGCGACGACGATCATCAGGCCGACGAGCGCGGCATCATTGGTGCCCGCGAGCGGATAGAGTTCGGCGGCGGCGCGACGCAAATCCGCGCCCTCGCGCAGCACGCCCGCGGCGCGGGAGAGAATCGGCCGGACGGATTGCGCATCGCTTGGGCGTAAGGCCTGGCCGATTGCAGCGCGCCGCACGGCGCGGCGCGGCGCGGCCTTGAGGCTTTCGGCGACAAAGCCGGCGCAGACGAGCGCTTCGAGCAACGAGTTGCTGGCGAGCCGATTGGCACCGTGCAGGCCGGTGCAGGCGGCCTCGCCGACGGCCCACAGGCCCTCGACATCGGTGCGGCCCGCAAGGTCCACCTTGATGCCGCCCATGTGATAATGCGCGGCGGGGCGGATCGGGATCGGCTGGCGGACGGGATCGATGCCAGCGTCGCGGCAGCTCTGCGTGATGCTGGGAAAGCGGGCCTCGAAATCGAGTCCCTTGATGCCGCGCGCGTCGAGGAAGACGCGATGGCCGGCGCGGAGCTCCCGCCAGACGGCGCGCGCGACGACATCGCGCGGTGCAAGCTCCTTGCGCGGCACATCTTCCATGAAGCGGCGGCCGGCCTCGTCAATGAGGATCGCGCCTTCGCCCCGCACGGCTTCGCTGATGAGGCTCACTTGCGGGCCCGACGCATCGAGCGCGGTCGGATGGAATTGCACGAATTCGACGTCGCGCAACGTGGCGCCGGCGCGTGCGGCGATGGCCAGCCCCTGGCCCCAGGAGCCGACCGGGTTGGTGCCATGGGAGAAAAGCCCGCTGACGCCGCCGGTCGCGATGACGACGCGATTGGTGCGCAACAAAACGGTGCCGCCCGGTCCTTCGGCGATAAGGCCGGCGACCTCGCCATCCTCGACGCTCAAGCGCCGCGCGGCAAAGCCTTCGAGGATCGTGACGGAAGGCGTAGCGCGAACAGCGGCGGCCAAAGTCAGAATGATCTCGCGGCCGGTCTTGTCACCGCCGGCGTGGACGATGCGGTTACGGCTGTGCGCCGCTTCGAGGCCGAGTTTCAGGCCGCCATCGGTCGAGCGATCGAACGGCACGCCGAGCCGCAGCAGATCTTCGATCGCAGCTGGGCCGCCCGCGACGATCTTCTCGACGACCGGCGCGTCGCAAAGTCCGTCGCCGGCTACGAGCGTGTCCTCGACCTGCAAGGCGACGCTGTCGTCCGCGCCGACGCAGGCGGCGACGCCGCCCTGCGCAAGAATGCTGGACGTATCTTCGCCGATCGGCGCCTTGCTCAACACCACGCAAGGCTCCGGCGCGAGCTTCAACGCCGTCATCAGCCCGGCAATGCCGCCGCCGACGATCAGCACCTGGCCTTCGAGATCGAGAATTTCCATCGGCTTCGCCTTACGACACCGCCAGCATGCGTTCGACCGCGCGGCGCGCCCGCACGGCGGTCAAAGGGTCGATCTCGACCTCGTGCTGCATCCTCTCCAGCGCACGCCGGATATTCGCCAGCGAGATGCGCTTCATATGCGGACAGAGATTGCAGGGGCGGATGAATTCGAGCTCCGGATATTGGACGGAGATGTTGTCGCTCATCGAACATTCGGTGAGCAGCGCCACGCGCTCCGGCCGCTGCTTCTCGACATAATTGGCGATCGCCGCCGTCGAGCCGGAAAAGTCCGAAGCCTGGACCACCTCGGGCGGACATTCCGGATGCGCGAGAATGACGACGCCGGGATAATCCTCGCGCAGCTGCGCGACCTCCTCGGTGCCGAAGCGCTCGTGCACTTCGCAATGGCCCTTCCAGGTGATGATCTCGACGCCAGTCTCGGCGGCGATGTTCTTCGCCAGATATTCGTCGGGGATCATGATCACGCGGGGGGCACCCAGCGATTCGATGATTTTCCGCGCGTTGCCGGAGGTGCAACAGATGTCGGACTCGGCCTTCACCGCGGCCGAGGTGTTGACATAGGTGACGATCGGCACGCCGGGATAGCGGCGTCGCAGTTCGCGCACATTCTCCGGCGTGATCGATTCCGCCAGCGAACAGCCCGCCGCCAGATCGGGGATCAGCACCTTTTTCTCAGGATTGAGCAGTTTCGCCGTCTCGGCCATGAAGTGGACGCCGGCGAGAACGATCACGTCAGCATCGACCTCCGCCGCTTCGCGGGCGAGCGCCAGGCTGTCGCCGACAATATCGGCGACGCAATGGTAGATTTCCGGCGTCTGGTAATTATGCGCCAGGATCACCGCATTGCGTTCGCGCTTGAGGCGCTGGATCGCGTCGATGTCGCCGGAGAAGACCGGCCATTCGATTGCCGGAATCCGATGGCTCACCTTGGCGTAGAGGTCCTCGCTCCTGGACAACAAGGCGGTCTCGACCATTTTCGTTATACTCCCTTTGAGCATTATTGGGTAATATGCTGGGGTTGAGTATAACGTTTGTCAAGACCGTGAGATGGGCAGCTTGGTCCCGACGATCGCGCGCTCGAACAGAACTTCCCGACGGAAACGGAAGAGCTTGGCTGGCCGGCCGCCGGTTTCTTGGCTCAATTGGCCAGTCTCTTCAACGAGTTCCTGCTGTTCGACCAGGCGACGGAAATTCTGCTTGTGAACCAGGCGCCCGGCGAGCGCCTCGACGCAGCGCTGCAATTGCAGCAGCGTGAACGTATCCGGCATCAGTTCGAACACGACCGGGTGATATTTGATCTTGGCCCGCAGCCGGGCGATTCCCGTCGCCAGGATGCGGCGATGATCGAGAATCATGCTGCGGCCTTGCACGGGGGCGGGGCCGGCATCGGGCGTGCCGCGCCGCGCCTCAGGGATCAGCCCGGCCTCGAACAGCAATTCATAGCGCTGCAGAACGAGTTCTTCGTTCCACGGCCGGCCGTCGGTGCCGAAAGTGACGGCGATGCGGTTGGCGCGATCCTGCCGCACGGCGGGTGTCGGCGCGGATTTCGCGAAAGCGCGCAAGGCGGGCAAGACGACAGCGTCGATCATCGGCGGGACGCCGACGCGGTGGTCTTCCCAGGGCAGATAATTGTACCAGTCCTGCCAGCCGGTCGCCTCGCCGGCGCCGCGCGGCTGCTCGCGTGTCAGCCCGAGATAGGAGATCGAGATCACCCTTTGGTCGGGCGCAAGGCCGCGATCGCGGTCGGCGAAGGTGTAAAGCTGCTCGACATAGCCAAGCGGATGATGCGTCTGGCGCTCGACCCAGGCGTGCAGGCCCGATTGCAGCGAACGATGGGTGAGCTCGAATGGGCCCGAGGGCAGGGCACGCGCATCCTGCAAGGTCAGCACGCGCGGTTCGCCGGCCGTGACGGCGACGAGCACGGCGACGAGATCGGCCACGATGCCCGATACATGGACGTCCGGCTCCGCGATGCCGATGTCGGCCGCGGCCGCGTAAAGCGCGGAAGTTGCGGTTTCGGCCGTGCTCATCCGTTCGATCTTCCCTGCCGCTTCCGCGCCGATTTGTTCGGGCTTTCCACGGCTCTATGCACAATTCGTACGACGCAAATGCAATCGTGACTTTAATCTAAAGCAAGGCGCATCGCGGCAATTGCATGGCGTGGCCAATGGCGCGGCGCGAGATAGACCGCGTCTCCCCGCAGCGTCAAGCGCGCGGCCCAGGGGTTGGCGGCGAGCCAATGCGCGGCGGCGCGGGAGACGCGGCGGTGCTTCCAGGCATCGATCGCCATCATCGCCTCGCTCAATGTCGGGCGATATT
The DNA here is from genome assembly GCA_031291555.1 of Methylovirgula sp. GTDB lineage: Bacteria > Pseudomonadota > Alphaproteobacteria > Rhizobiales > Beijerinckiaceae > Methylovirgula. The sequence continues at coordinate 7,864 of JARLIV010000068.1, forward strand.
TCACCTCGACGAAGGCGATGGTCGAACCCGCCCGCGCGACGAGGTCGATCTCGCCGCCGCGCACCGTGTAACGCCGGGCGAGAATGCGATAGCCTTTGAGCCGCAAATAGAGCGCTGCCAAAAGCTCCGCCCGCTGCCCGGCGGCCAAAGCGCGCCGGCGGTCCTCAGTTCTTGCCGATCTGCCGGTCTGGACAGCCATCCGCCATCTTCCTCCCGGCCGAATGTGCGCCTGTTTCGTCGCCGCTTCAACGGTTGCGGGCGGAGAGTTCCACAGCGCGCGCATAGACCTTGCGGCGCGGCTGACCCGTCTCGATGGCGACGACGATGGCCGCCTCTTTAACCGAGAGAGTCTCGAGCGCCTTGCCGAGCCGCCGGTCGAGCTCTGCGGCATCGATCGGGTGGGCGCCTTCGGCGGGGGGCCCGACGAGCAGGACGATTTCGCCCTTGGGCGGCGGCTCCGCGGCGAAGGCGGCGGCGAGTTCCGGCAAGGTGCCGCGCCGCACGGTTTCAAAGATCTTTGTCAGTTCCCGCGCGAGCGCTGCCTCGCGGGGCCCAAGAACTTCGGCGAGATCCTTCAGCGTCTCGGCGACGCGCTGTGGCGACTCGAAAAAGACGAGCGTCCCGGGGATCGTGGCGAGCGTCGCGATCCGCTCGCGCCGCGCCGCCGATTTCGGCGGCAGAAAGCCCTCGAAGAAGAAGCGGTCGGTCGGCAGGCCGGCGACGACCAGCGCGGTCAGAACCGCCGAGGCGCCGGGGACGGAGGTGACCGGCAGGCCATCGGCCCGAGCCGCGGCGACAAGCTTATAGCCGGGGTCGGAGATCAACGGCGTGCCGGCGTCGGAGACGAGCGCGAGCGCCGCGCCGTTGGCGAGCCGGGCGAGGAGATGCGGGCGCATCACCGCCGCATTATGCTCATGATAGGCGACGAGAGGCGTTGCGATGCCGTAATGGGCGAGCAGTACTTTCGTCACCCGCGTATCCTCGGCGATCACGGCATCGGCCGCCGCAAGGGTGGAGAGCGCCCGCAAGGAAATGTCGGCGAGATTGCCGATCGGCGTCGCGACGACATGGAGCCCCGGTGCGAGTTTCACCGCCTCCGCGCGCAGGCCGAAGGCCGTGAAGGTCGCAGGCCCTTCGCCCGTCGGCAGGTCAAAAGCTTTTCGCGTGTTCATTGCAGGGCCAATCGCGGAAGTGTCGTTCTATATATCGTTCATTCGTTCCGTATATAGAACAAGGCTAGGGAGGTAGCAAGTCCCGGGCTCGCCAGGCTTACTTTCGGTTGCCCCAAATCGGATATAATGTGGCTGCAAATAAACATCGCAATTTGGCGTGACGCATTTTGCGGGAGGCGCGCCACATCCTGCCGCTGGCCGGTGGAGCGCGGCGAAGGGGGTTCCTTGATCGACGGTTTTAGGTTTGTCCGGCCGATTGCCCAGCGCCGAGGCGGCGTGGGGCTCGCGCTTGCGGCGCTCCTGAGTCTGTCCTTGGCCGCTTGCGAGGAGGTCAATCCGAGCGCGTCCAACAACAACGCCGATTCCTTCAACGCCTCCGCGCCGGTCACGCCCGTGCAGACGGAGCCGCTGCCGGGGGCACCGGGTGCGAGCCAGATCGGCACCGGCGCCGTCCATGTCGCGGTGATCCTGCCACTGACGCAGGCCTCGGGCGCGCCGA
>JARLIV010000069.1 GCA_031291555.1 Methylovirgula sp.
CGCGCCGGTGACAAGCGTGGTGCTGGGCGGCAAGGCGCCGCCGATTGCGGCCAGCGCCGGCTGGTCTTCCGTCAGGATGAAGGGAAAAGCGGACTCGGGCCAGACGAGCAGGCTGACATCGGCGAGGCCGGTATGCTCCGGACTCGTCGCACGGTCCGAGAGCGCGAGATAATGGGCGACAATCTCGTCCTTGTGGGCGGCGCTGAAATTCTCGTCCTCGGTGACATTGGGCTGCATTAGCCGGACATTGACGCCGGGCAGGTCTTTCGGCGGCGGCGCGGAAAGGCGAACGGCACCAAAGCCGGCGAGGGCGAGAAAGCCGCCGATGGCGACGACAACGCCCACGGGCAGGCGGCGCTTAGCTTTTTTGAAGCGTGTATCGGCGAAGAGCGCCGGGGAGGCGAAAATCGCGATCGTCAGAACATTGAGCGCGGCCAGGCCGCCGACCGCCGCGAATTGCGCCAGGACGAGATGATCGCCGAGCGCCATCCCGTAATCGTTCCAGGGAAAGCCGGTGAGCACATGCGCGCGCAGCCATTCGCTGAAACCGAGCGCGCCCGCCAGCATCAGGATGCGGGCAGGGCCCGGCGACCAGCCGAGCCGCGCCAGGGCGAAGCCCAATGCCGGAAACAGAGCGAGGAAGGCGGGCAGGCCGAAAATGCCGAGCGGCATGGCCCAGACGAAGTCCTGTGGCTCGACCAGAAAAGCGGCGCCAAGCCACCAGAAGCCGGCGACGAAATAACCGAAGCCCCACCACCAGCCGGCGCCGAAGGCATTGCGCACCGCAGCCGAGCGCAAACGCGTGGGGGTTTGCTTCGCCTCCGCCGCGCCGTCGATCAGCCAGATGGCGATCGTCATCGGCACGATCATGGCCGGAAGAAAATTGACTGGGGCGAGCGCGAGCGCGCCGCAGGCGCCGGCGAGGAAGCCGATCAGCCGGCGCCGCCAGCCGTCGGCAAGGATCACATATTCGGCGATTGGATACATCAATCTCGCGGGGGTGGGCGCGAAACGCCGCTGGAGAAGCGAATCGGCAGGAATTTAGCGGCTTTTTGCGGCTTGGCTAAGTCCGGTCTGCGGCGCGGGCGCGTCGGCTGGCGTGGAATCAGGCGCCTCCGCCGCCGGTTCGGCAATAGGATGGATCTTGACGCGCTTTACCCGGCGCGGGTCAGCGTCGAGAACCTCGAATTGGAATCCTTCGGCGCTCAGCGTCTCGCCGCGCAGCGGCACATGCCCGGCGAGGCTGGTGATGAGCCCGCCGAGCGTATCGACATCCTCTGCATCGACCAGCGTCGACAGATCGTGGCCGAGCGCCTCCGAGATGTCGTCGAGGCTCGCCCGCGCATCGACCACGAACGTGCCGTCCGCGCCGCGATCGATTTTCGGCGCCTCGCTCCCATCATGCTCGTCTTCGATATCGCCGACGATCATTTCGACCACGTCTTCGATCGAGGCGAGACCGTCCGTGCCGCCATATTCGTCGATGACGAGCGCCATATGCGTGCGCGTCGTCTGCATCTTCACGAGCAAGTCGAGCGCCGGCATCGACGGCGGCGCGAAGAGAACGGGCCGCAGAATGCCGGATTCCGTCAGGGTAATCTCGGCGAAGCCGCGTTGGCCCGGCCGCGGCGCGTTGAGCTTGAAGCCGTCCGTCAGCTTGGCGATGAGATCGACGAGATCGCGGATGTGGACCATGCCGCGCGGGTCATCGAGGTTCTCGGCATAGACGGGCAGGCGCGAATGGCCGGCGGTGCGGAAGGCGTCGAGCACTTCCGCGAGGCTCGCGTCATGAGCGACGGCGATGATGTCGGCGCGCGGGATCATGATATCCGCGACGCGGATCTCGTGCAGCGAGAGGACGTTGGTCAGCATCTCGCGTTCGAGCGGCGAGAAGCCGGAGGCCTCGGTGATTTCCTCGATCGCCTCCTGCACGTCCTCGCGCAGCGAGCCGCCGCTGAGGCCAAGCAGCGCCCGCAGCCGGCCGAGCAGGCCGACCCTGCCGGATTTCTCCTGCGTACTTTCAGGATCGTCGTTGACGCTCATTCGATACCCGCAACGAGGGCCGCGTAAGGATCACGGATGCCGAGCGCGGCGAGAATCTCGCGTTCCAAAGCCTCCATTTCCGCCGCCTGCGCCTCCTCCTCGTGATCAAAGCCGATGAGATGCAGAAAGCCGTGGACGATGAGATGCGTCACATGTGCGCGAAAGGTCTTGTGTTCGGCTTCGGCCTCGCGCGCGCAGGTCTCGTAGGCGATGGCAATGTCGCCAAGCGCGGGGCGCGCCTCGACCGCGCCCGGCGCCGGGAAGGAGAGCACATTGGTCGGCTGGTCCTTGCCGCGCCATTGCGCATTGAGCTTGCGGATCGCCGCATCGTCGGCGAGCAAGAGGCTGATCTCGACTTCGGGCTGAAGTTTCACCCGCGATTTCAAAATCGCTTCGCCGATCGCCGCCGCGGCCCAGGAGGCGACATCCGGCGCTTTGTCCCACAGGGGGCTTTCGACTGCGATATCGATGAGGGGAAGCGCGCTCATCGGCGTGGCCTGTCCTCCAGTGCCGGGCGCGGGCGCGATTCATAGGCCGAGACGATGCGGCGGACGAGATCGTGGCGCACGACGTCGCTGTCGGCGAAGCGCACATGGCCGACACCATCGAGCCCGCCAAGCAGGCCGACCGCTTCCGCGAGGCCGGAAACCTGCCCCAGCGGCAGGTCGGTCTGCGTCGGATCGCCGGTGACGATCATGCGCGAGCCCTCGCCGAGCCGGGTCAGGAACATTTTCATCTGCACGGAGGTCGTGTTCTGCGCCTCGTCCAGCAGGACGCAGGCATTGGTCAGCGTGCGCCCGCGCATGAAGGCGAGCGGCGCCACTTCGATCATGCCCGTCTGCATGCCGCGCTCGACCATGCGCGGGTCCATGAAATCGTTCAGCGCATCGAAGATCGGGCGCAGATAGGGATCGACCTTCTCGCGCATGTCGCCGGGCAGGAAGCCGAGCCGCTCGCCCGCCTCGACCGCCGGCCGCGAAAGGATCAACCGCTCGATGTGGCCCTGCTCGAGCAGCGAGACGGCATAGCCGACCGCGAGCCAGGTCTTGCCCGTGCCGGCCGGACCTTCGGCGAAACACAGCTCCTGCCGTTTCAGGCACCGGATATAAAGATCCTGCGCCGCGTTGCGGGCGCGCACGATGCCGCGGCGGCGCGTGCTGATCTGCTCGAAATGCGCGCGCGCTATCTCGGCATTGGGAAACAGCGAGCCTTGCAGCGCGCGCTCCTCAATCGCGCCGTCGACATCGCCGGGCCCGACCGCCTGGCCGAGCTTGACGCGGTCATAGAGCGTTTCCAGGACTTCCCGCGCGTGCTCGCAGGCTTCCGGCGGTCCTTTGATCGTCACCTGATTGCCGAGCGCATTGGCGACGACGCCGAGCTTGCGTTCGACTTTGGCGAGGTTCTGGTCGTAGAGGCCGAAAAGCAGCGAGGCGTGCTTGTTGTCGTCGAAGGCCAGGGTCACCTGCGCCGGCGGTTCGGGCGCCAAAGGTACCGGCGGGGAATTGCCGCGCAGCGACAGCGAACGGTCAGATGGTCTCAAAGCCTCTTTGTCTCCTCGGCCGCCAAGCGGCCAAATAGCGAATTCGTCGCCACGCCGGTGATCTCGACCGGCAGAACCTGGCCGATCATTGTCTCAGGCGCATCGACCTGAACAGGTTGTAGATAGGGTGACCGGCCGGCGATTTGACCGGCATGTCGGCCCTTTTTCTCGAACAGGACGGCAAGAGTTCTGCCAACCAGGCCGGCGTTGAACGCCTGGCGCTGGGCGTCGAGCAGTTCCTGCAGCGCCGCCAGGCGCGCGATCTTCACGTCTTCGGGCACCTGATCCGGCAGATCGGCGCCCGGCGTCCCAGGCCGCGGCGAATATTTGAAGGAAAAGGCGCTGGCGAAGGTGATCTCACGGATGAAATCGAGCGTCGCGGCGAAATCGGCCTCGCTCTCGCCCGGAAAGCCGACAATGAAATCCGACGAGAGCGCGATATCGGGGCAGGCGCCGCGTAGCCGGTCGATGATCCTACGATAGGCGGCGCGATCGTGCTTGCGGTTCATCGCGGCGAGGATCGCATCGGAGCCCGTCTGCACCGGCAGATGCAGATAGGGCATGAGCGCCGGCAGATCGCGATGCGCCGCGATGAGTTCCGCGTCCATGTCGTTCGGGTGGCTCGTTGTATAGCGTAGCCGGGCGATGCCCGGAATTTCGGCGAGCCGCGCGCAGAGCTTGGCGAGCGACCAGATGCGCCCCTCCGGACCTTCGCCGTGATAGGCATTGACGTTCTGGCCGAGCAGCGTCAGCTCGCGCACGCCTGCTTCTGCTAGAGCCTCAACTTCAGCGACGATTTTCTCGACCGGGCGCGAGACTTCCGCGCCGCGCGTATAGGGCACGACGCAGAAGGTGCAGAACTTGTCGCAGCCCTCCTGCACGGTGACGAAGGCGGTGATTCCCCGCGCCTGGGTGGCGCTGCGCGGTGCGCGCGGCAGATGGTCGAATTTGTCTTCGGCCGGGAATTCCGTGTCGATCACCGGCGCTGCTTCGGCACGGCGCAAGAGATCGGGGAGGCGGTGATAATTCTGCGGCCCGACGACCAGGTCGACGGCCTTCTGCCGGCGGACGATCTCACCGCCTTCGGCCTGGGCGACGCAGCCGGCGACGACGACCTGTGTGGCGCGTCCCTCGGCGCGGCGGGTGTTCTTCACCGCGCGCACCTTGCCAAGCTCGGAGAAGATCTTCTCCGCCGCCCGCTCGCGGATATGGCAGGTGTTGAGAATGACGAGGTCCGCCTCGTCCAAGCTTTGCGTTTCGTCGAAGCCCGCAGGCGCCAGCAAATCGGTCATCTTCTGCGCATCGTAAGCATTCATCTGACAGCCATATGACTTGATGAAGAGCTTGCGGCGCGGCGCAGCGGCAGGCGGCGTTTCGGCCGCGGCCTCTTCGACAGGCAGATCGATCGTGTCGGTCATGGTCCTCGCTGGCGGCCGCCCTCCTGGCGCGGCGCCTATCTCCTTTTATCCGGAATCGGTCCGGTCCGCCATGCCGTCGGAGCCTGTTCCGGAAAAGTTGCATGACTTTTCCGAGGAGAACATGCTCCAACGTTTTGAATCGGCGCGATTTCCATTGGCCAGATGAAGTCATCTGGCGGGAAAGCGCTAGAAAAGATCACGGCGTAAAACCAAGGCTGTGGCGCGGCTGCCGTCGGCTGTGCGGTAATACGCCTTGCGCTCGCCGACCTGGCGGAAGCCGAAGTTCTGGTAAAGCCTTATCGCGGCCGTATTGCCGGCTTCGACCTCCAAAAACAAGGATTTAACCCCCGCCGCGGCCAGTGTTGGCAGATGCGTGGCCAAAAGCGCCGCGCCAATGCCCTTTTTCCGGGTTTTGGGCGCCACCGCGATGGTTAAAATCTCCGCCTGGTCGCCCGCGCGCCGGGAGAGAACGAAGCCGACCGGCGCCCGGCCTGGCCGCCAGAAGCTGGAGGCCAGGCTCGCCCCGAGGCTCGCCCAATGCGCGATCACGTCGCGCCCGGCAAGAAGGCTCTCGAATTCCTCGGCGCTCCAGGGGTGGGGGAAACTCTGCGCATGGATGCGCGCGCAGGCCTTGCCGAGCTGCGGGCCCAAGCGGTGGATGGACGGGGCGGCGGACTTGCAAAGCCAATTGCAAAGCCAATTGCAAAGCCGGCGCAGCATCAGGCGGGCGCAAGCGGGATATGGGCCTGATCCTGGGGCTTGGCGTCCGGCGGCTTGAGATAAAGCGGCCGCGGCGGCGCCCCTTTCGGATCGGCGAGCAGGCCGAGCCGGGCGACGAAGGCGATATCCGGTGTGCCGGTCTCGCCGACGATTTCCGCCATCAGGCCGGCCGATTTGGCTTCGATCGCCAGCATGGGCGCGCCAGAGCCGGCGAGGCGAATCGGGCCATTGCCGAGCAGGCGCACGGCTTCGCGTAATGTCGCGACGCGCGGCAGGACGAGCGCGCGCCCGTCGGGGCCGAAGACCGCGAAATAGAGGCTGCCGTGCTTGGCATCGATCGCCGGGACGACGAGGCCCGGCTGCGCTTCAAGGATCAGAGGCGCGGCGAGCGCGGCCAGCGTCGAGACGCCGACGACAGGCACATGGCAAGCGAGGCCGATGGCCCGCGCGGCGGCGACGCCGACGCGCAGCCCGGTGAAAGAGCCGGGGCCAACCGTCACCGCGATCCGGTCGAGGCCGCTGAAGCCCCATTCTGTCTGCGACACGACACGATCGAGCAGCGGCATCAGCGCCTCGGCCTGGCCGCGCTGCATCACGATGGTCTCTGAAACGAAAAAATCGTCGGCGCCGTCGTCGTAAACGCAGGCGGAGACGGCATCGAGCGCCGTGTCGATCGCGAGGATTCGTGTCATTCGAGCACGCCGGATGCGTCATTGCGAGGAGTGAAACGACGAAGCAATCCATCGGTCAAAGGGCTGGATTGCTTCGCTTCGCTCGCAATGACGTTCATTTTCCCGCCTAGACTATCATCATCTAAATAGGCTGCACCGTCTGCACCGCGGGCACGTAATGGCGCAGCAGATTTTCGATCCCGTGCCGCAGCGTCGCTGTCGAGGACGGGCAGCCCGAGCACGAGCCCTTCATCGCCAGATAGACCGTGCCGTCGCGGAAGCCGCGGAATTTGATGTCGCCGCCATCGCCGGCGACCGAGGGGCGTACTCGCGTCTCGATCAATTCCTTGATCGTCTCGACCGTTTCGGCGTCCTCGGCAGCGAAAAATTCGTCCGGCTCATCGTCGGGGTCCGCGGTCACGCCCTCGGCCAGCAGCGGCGCGCCGGAGGTGAAATGTTCCACGATGACGCCGAGGATGGCGGGCTTCAGCTCGGGCCAATCGCTGGCATTCTTGGTCACGGTGATGAAATCCGCGCCGAAATAGACACCGGCAACGCCGGGAATCTCGAACAAAGCCGCGGCGAGCGGCGATTGCGCCGCGCCGGAGGCGTCGGGAATGTCGAGCGTGCCGTCCGGCATCACGTGCCGTCCGGGCAGGAATTTGAGGGTCGCCGGGTTCGGCGTAAGTTCGGTTTCGATGAACATGGCTCTGCTCCCAATCTCCGGTTCAAGGCCGGAACTGGCGGTAATCCCTATATGGGCGAGGAATTTTGCGGGAGCAAGCCGTGAATTACGCGCATCACCCGCTTGGTGGGCCGGGCAGGACTCGAACCTGCAACCAGACCGTTATGAGCGGCCGGCTCTAACCATTGAGCTACCGGCCCGGCAGCGTGCCGAGGCTGCGGGCATTACACCGAACGAGGCTTCAGGCGCAAGGTCGGCGCTCACTTCTCAGTCAGCTTGAGTTCGATGCGGCGGTTCTTGGCGTAGGCCTCTTCGCTGTCGCCGGGGTCGATCGGCTGGAATTCGCCGAAGCCCGCGGCGACGAGCCGGTCGGCCGGCACACCCTTGCTGATGAGATATTGCACGACCGCGATGGCGCGGGCGGCGGACAAATCCCAGTTCGAGTGAAACTCGCTCGATTGGATCGGCCGTTTGTCGGTATGCCCGTCGACGCGCAGAACCCAGGGAATTTCCGCCGGAATTTCCTTGTTCAGCTCGACGACGGCGGCGGCCAATTTGTCGAGCTCGGTTTTCCCGTCCGGGTTCAATTGCGCCTTGCCGGTTTCGAATAGGACTTCGGATTGGAAGACGAAACGATCGCCGACGGTGCGGATGTCCGGCCGGTCGCCGAGAATTTGCCGCAGCCGGCCGAAGAAGTCGGAGCGATAGCGGGCGAGTTCCTGCACCTTTTGCGCCAAAGCGATGTTGAGCCGCGAGCCGAGGTCGGCGATCTTCGCCTGCGATTCCTTATCGCGCGTCTCGGAGGCGGAAAGCGCATCGTCGAGCGCGGCGAGCTGCCGGCGCAGAGCGCCGATCTGCTGATTGAGAATGTCGATCTGCGCCAGCGCCTGGGCGGAGACCTGCTTTTCGCTTGCAAGCTGCTGCTCGGCCGCCGTGAGGCGCTGGTCGGCGCCGCCGACGCCCGCGCCTGCGGCGGAGACCGCGCCCTGCAATTCGCCGTTCTTTTTCTTTTCTTCGGCCAGCGTCGCGCTCAAATCGGCGATCGTGTTCTGCGCGTCGGCCTGGTTCGTCTGTGCCAGGGCGAGCTGGGCGGTGAGTTCGGCGATCTGCTTGTTGAGCTTGTTGAGCACCGTGTCCTTGCCCGAGACTTCGCGGGCGAGGAAGAATTGCGCGAGCATGAAGACGGAGAGCAGAAAGGTGATGACGAGCAGCATCGTCGTCAGCGCGTCGACGAAGCCCGGCCAATAATCGATCGGGCGCTGTGCGCGCCGCGAACGGGCAAGCGGCATCAGCGGTGCTCCGCTTCGCTGGCGATCTGCTTCAGCACGTCTTTCAAATCCTTGTTCTGCGCCGCTTGGGCCTCGACCCAATCGCGGATCATCTGCTGCTCGGCGCGCATATGCTGCACGAGGCTTTGGACGCCGTCGGCCAGATTGGCCATGGCAATCGAGGTCGCACGCGCATGCGTCTGGTCGGCGGTCGCGGCGATTTTGTCGAGCGCCGCGCGTATATCCTGCGGTACGCCTTCGGCGAGGCCGGGGCCCACCGGGATTTCGGCCGCGGTGCGCGCGGTGAGGTTGTCCTCGAGCTCGTTGTAGAAGCGGTTCTGCGCCTGTCCCGCTTGCAGATCGAGAAAGCCGAGCACGAGCGAGCCGGCGAGGCCGAAGAGCGAGGACGTGAAGGAGATACTCATGCCGGCGAGCGGCCGGGCGAGATTGTTCTTAAGGTCGTCGAACATCACCGCCGCGTCGCCGCCGGTCTGCAACGAATTGAGAATGTTGCCGATCGAACCGACTGTCGTCAGCAGGCCCCAGAACGTGCCGAGCAGGCCGAGGAAGATCAAAAGCCCGGTGAGATAGCGCGAGGTGTCGCGCGCCTCGTCGAGCCTTGTGCCGATCGAATCGAGAATGGCGCGCAGCGTCAGCGTCGGCAGCGTCACCTCGTTCACCGGCCGCCCGGCGAAGAGCGTCGCGATCGGCGCCAGCAGCACCGGCTGCGTCACCTCGTTCTCAAGCCCGCGTGGCAGCGCATTGACCCAGCGCACCTCGCGGAACAGGCGGATCACCTGCCGCAGCGCCAACACGATGCCGATGAAGAGGACGAAGAAGATAAGGCTGTTGAGGGCGGGATTGCCCTTGAAGTCCCTGGCGATCTGCTCATTCAGGATCAGCGCGAGGAAGCCGACGAGGATGAGGAACACCACCATGCGGACGAGATAGATGCGCGGCGACGACAATTTATAAGGATCAATCTCGACCGCCATCGGACGCGCTCCGCCTTCGCTTCCCCGCCAAATCTTGAGGTCTGTCTAGCATAGATAGAAAGGGAGCGGGATGCCAAAAAATGGCTTCATCGCGCGTCATCGCGAGGCGTGGAGCATAGCCTCCTAGCGCGTCATGGCCGGGCTTGACCCGGCCATCCAGACGCTTCACCTCGGTCGTAATGAGCGACGCCTGGATGCGCGGATCAAGTCCGCGCATGACGGCAGGCCTGACAGACCGCATCGCGTTATTTTGCGTTCCGCAGCAGCGCCAGCAATTGCGAATGGATGGCCTCATTTCCGGCGCAAATTGAGCCGGTGCCGAAAATATCCGTGCCGCCTTCGGCATCGGTGACGAAACCGCCCGCTTCCCGGATGATTAATATCCCCGCCGCCATGTCCCAGGGCTTCAAGCCGCGCTCCCAGAAGCCGTCGTAGGAACCTTGCGCGACAAAGCAGAGATCGAGCGCCGCGGCGCCGAGCCGGCGCAGATTGGAGGCGCGGGCCATAACGGCGGCGAATTCCGCCCTGAAGTCCTCATGCCCCTTCTTGCCCAGATGCGGGATGCCGCAGCCGATCAGCGCATTGGAGAAATCGCGCCGCGCGGCGACGCGCAAGCGGCGGTTGTTGTGATAGGCGCCCTGGCCCTTCTCGGCGATATACATGTCGTCGGTGGCCGGGTTGTAAACGAGGCCGGCGACAATTTGGCCCTCGCGCGCAAGGCCGATGGAAATGGCGAAGATCGGCAGGCCGTGGAGAAAATTGGTCGTCCCGTCGAGCGGATCGATATACCAGGTGTGGCTCTTGTCGGGGCCTTCGATGATGCCCGATTCCTCCAGCACGAAACCATAGCCCGGCCGCGCCTTGGAGAGTTCGTCGAAGAGGGTTTTCTCGGATTTCCTGTCCGCGGCGGTGACGAAATCGCCCGGCCCCTTGATCGAGACTTGAAGATTCTCGACTTCGCCGAGGTCGCGCTTCAAGCCGCGCCCGGC
>JARLIV010000070.1 GCA_031291555.1 Methylovirgula sp.
CATGCGCCAGGATGAAGGTCAGCACCCCGCGCTGCACTTTCTTGTCCTGGAACATGGCTTCGAGGATCGTCGATTCATCCGCATTCCAATCCGGAATATCGCGGATCGCGGTCGGCAGGCCGACTGTGCGCAGGTGATCGACGACGCGCTCCGCCTCGGCCGCGCTGACGAGGCCGCGCGCGGCGGAGAAGCGGAAGGCGCATGCCAAGCCGATTGCCACGGCCTCGCCGTGAACCAGCCGGCGGTTGTCGTAATGGACGATGCGCTCGAAGGCGTGGCCGAAGGTATGACCGAGATTGAGCAGCGCGCGTTCGCCTGCCTCGTGTTCGTCCGCCGCGACGATCGCCGCCTTGGCGGCGCAGCTCTTGGCGATGGCATGCACTTGGTCCGGGCCGCCGGCGAAAACGTTGCGCCAGTGGGCTTCGAGCCATTCGAAGAAGGCGCGGTCGTTGATGAGGCCATATTTGACGACTTCGGCATAGCCGGCGCGGAATTCGCGTGGGGGCAGCGTCTTCAGGACTTGTGTGTCGATGAGGACGAGGCGCGGCTGATGAAAGGCGCCGATGAGATTCTTGCCGTGCGGCGAATTGATCCCGGTCTTGCCGCCGACCGAGGAATCGACCTGTGCCAGAAGCGAGGTCGGTACCTGGATGAAGCGCATGCCCCGCCGCACGCTGGCCGCGGCAAAGCCGGCGAGGTCGCCGACCACGCCGCCACCCAGCGCGACAACGAGATCGCCGCGCTCGAAATGCCCGGCGATGATCGCGTCGCAGACCTTCTCGAATGTGGCATAGGATTTCGATTCCTCGCCCGGCGCGACGACGATGCTCTCATGCCGGATGCCGGCCGCCGTCAGGGCGGCTTCGACCGTCGGCAGATGCGTGCGTGCGACATTCGCGTCGGTGACGATGGCGAGCGCTGCGCCCGGCGCGAGCCGCGCGGCATGGACGGCGATCTGCGGCAGGATCGCCTCGCCAATCAATATGTCGTAGCTGCGCCGCCCGAGCGCGACAGTGACTTTCTCGAAGACGGCCGGCATTTCCTGCACTTCACTCACGACCGCATCCTCCGCGTTCTCGGCGCCCAGATAATTTTGCAATGTGACGAGCAAATCCTCGACGACCGCATCATGCGGGCCATCCTGGGAGACGATGGCGATATCGGCTTGGGCATAGATCGGGTAGCGCTCATCCATCAACTTCTTCAGCACGCCTTCCGGGTCCGCATTTTGCAGGAGCGGGCGGTGGCCACGCTTGCGCACACGGCGCCAGAGCACGTCGAGATCGGCTTTGAGCCAGACGGAAATGCCGCTCGCCTTGATCCGCGCGCGTGTCTCCTCGCTCATGAAGGCGCCACCGCCGGTCGCGATCACGCGCGGGCCACCGGTCAAGAGGCGCGCCATGACGCGACGCTCGCCGTCGCGGAAATAGGGCTCACCGTAGCGGGCGAAAATCTCGGGGATGGTCATGCCGGCGGCACGTTCAACCTCGGTATCGGAATCGACGAATTCAAGCCCGAGGCTCTGCGCCAGCCTGCGCCCAATTGCCGATTTACCGGAACCCATCAGCCCGACGAGCACGACCGAGCGCTGCCCCAAAGCCGTGGCGACGGCTGCGGCGCGCGGATTTTGCGGTGCGCTGTGGCTTTCCTCGCAGATGGATTTTATCCCGCTGGTCATTTTCTTGATGTATCACGGCCGCAGGGCGGTTTTAAGCGGCCGCCGGCAGTCGGTGGCGCCGGGGCGATGTTTTAGCCTCCATTTTGGTCTTATATCACACAGCAGAATTCAGCGATTCGCCTGGGAGTTCGGGGTTGCCCAGCCTTTTCCGGTTCATCTTCACGGTCGCGGCCCTGGCCGGGCTCGTCTACCTCGGTATGCTGGCTCTGGTGACATTTGTGACGCCTGAGCCGCATGAAATCGTCCAGAGCCTGCCCGCCTCGCGGCTCAATAAGTAGGGCGACATGGCGAAAGACCGCAGCATCGCCGCCTTTCTGGAGATGCTGGCCGCCGAGCGGGGCGCCGCCGCGAACACGCTCGAGGCCTATCGCCGCGACCTCGCCGACTACCAGGGCGCCCTCGTCCGTACCCGGAAAACCCTCCAAAATGCTGCGACAGACGACATCAAGGCCTATCTGCGCGGACTGAAGAGCCGCGGCTTCGCCCCGTCTTCCTCGGCGCGGCGGCTTTCGGCGATCCGGCAATTGCACCGCTTCCTCTATGCCGAGGGCCTGCGCGGCGATGATCCGGCCGCGATCCTGGAGGGACCGCGGCGGCCGCCGAGCCTGCCCAAAATCCTTTCGATCGAGGAGGTTGAGCGGCTGCTCGCCGCCGCGCAGACCGCCGTGGCCGAGACGCCGGAAAAGTCCGCCGCGCGGCTCGATGCGCTGCGCACGTCCTGCCTGCTCGAATTGCTCTATGCGACGGGGCTACGCGTCTCCGAGCTCGTGGCCTTGCCGAAGACGGCGGGCAAGCGGGCCGAGCCGCTGATCCTCGTGCGCGGCAAGGGCGGCCGTGAGCGGCTCGTCCCCCTCTCCGAGCCGGCGCGCCGGGCGGTTGCCGCCTATCGCGCGCTCCTGGACTCGCAGGGCCACGCCGCCGGGCCTTGGCTGTTTCCGGCGCAAGGTGCCAGCGGCCATCTGAGCCGGCAAGTCTTCGCCCGCGATCTCAAGACCATAGCCGCGCAAGCCGGAATCGCTACGGCGCGGGTCAGCCCGCACGTGCTGCGTCATGCTTTCGCGAGCCATCTTCTGCAGAACGGCGCCGATCTGCGCGTCGTGCAGGAATTGCTCGGCCATGCCGATATTTCGACAACGCAGATCTATACCCACGTGCTCGATGCGCGGATGAAGGCCATGGTGCGCGATCTGCACCCGCTGAACGAGGCTTAGAGCGGGATGCGAAAAAGTGGATGCCAGTTTTTCGCGTGAATCCCGCTCTCAGTATTTAGAATCTAGGCGGACACGCCCGACACCCTGTCCAGGCGTCGAGGAAGGCGTCGGACCAGCGCGCGATGGCCATGTCGTGCTGGTACCAGCCCTGCAAATGCTGCTCGCGCGGGCAGGCGCCAGGCTGTTCCAGGCGGCCGCCGCTGCGCCCCATCCAGCAGCACATCATGGCGAAGGTGACCTCGGGATGGAATTGCAGCCCATAGGCATGGGTGCCGTAGCGGAAGGCCTGGGCCTCGAAGTCCTGCCCCGAGGCGAGAAGAACCGCCCCGCCCGGCAGTTCGAAGCCCTCGCCATGCCATTGATAGACATGCTCGGGAAAGGAGCAGTCGCAGATGTTGTGGCCGTCGGCGGTCGGCTGGATCGGATAATAGCCGACTTCGACCTTGCCCTCGGGATGGGCATAGACGCGGTGGCCGAGGTGGCGGGCGAGCATTTGCGCGCCGAGGCAGATGCCGAGAAAGGGCTTTTCCTCCGCGAGCGGCACGTCGATCCAGTCAATCTCGCGCCGCAGCCAGTCGTCCTCGTCATTGGCGCTCATCGGGCCGCCGAACATGATCGCGCCGGCATAATCGCAGAGCGTTTCGGGCAGCGGATCGCCGAAGCGCGGACGACGGATGTCGAGTTCGTACCCCCGCGCTTTCAAGAGCCCGCCGAAACGGCCGGGGGAGGAGCGTTCCTGGTGCAGGACGATGAGAATCCTGTCAGGGGCCTGCTGATTCGTCGCCATATCCAAACGTGAGCTGCCGAGACGCTTCATTTCTCGGGGAAATGGTCGGCAAGACTAAGGCAGGAAGATTAAGACAGGCTTCCCCTTGCCGCCGTCGTTGCCGGCGCCCAGGGGCCAGCAAATGCCGTGCCTGCCGCGACTTCGTCGGCGACCTGCTGGCGCAGCCGCAGCCGGTCCTGGCGGGAAACGCCGAGGAGATCGGCGATGCGGGCGACGATACTCTCCTCGACCTCGGTGACTGTGCCGTCGGCGAAAGCGATCTCCCACATCATGGTGATGATCTTCTGCCGGCCATCCTGGTCGAGCGCGTTGGTGAGCGCATGGGTAAAATGATAGAAATCGACCGCTTGGCGGTCCTGCACCTCGGCAAGCTCAATGAGGCGCGTCGTCGTCGCGTTGTCGAGGCCGAAGCGCGTCTCGATGATCTCGTGCAGCCGGCGTTGCTCCACGTCGGCAAATGTGCCGTCGGCCCCCGCGAGATGGACCAGCAGCGCGGCCGCCGCGAGGCGGAAATCATCGGGCGAAAAGCTGCGCGGCTCCGGCGCGCCGGTCAGCTCGGCAACGAAATTCCTGATCTGATCGAACATCGCTTCGGGGATCGCTTTCCTTGGGGTCAGCGCAAGGGCAGGCAGGTCCAGTCGCCCTTGATCTCATGATAAAGGCGGCGCTCGGCATGCTGCCAGTGCAGGCATTCGCGCCGCGAGGGGAAGCAGAGCTTGTCATCATGCCAATCGACGAAAGCCGACGGCGAATTCGGCGCGTAGCGGGCGGTGCCACCGGAAAAATGCCCATACCAGACCGAGTGCCAGGGCAGCAGCCGGGCGTCGCAGGCGATGCCATCGCCGAAGATCAGCGGGCGGCCAATATCGGTACCCGCCGCACGGGCGCCACCGGCGCCGAAGGCGAGCAAGAGAAAGGCGAAGACCAGAGCGCGGCGCATGGAATTGTTCCGGGCAGGAAAACCAGCAGAACTATAATCGCCCCGCGCCGGCTTGATAAGTCCTGCATGGGCGCAAAAGATCCGAAGCGCTCTAATTGCGGATCGATTCGTTGCTGATAGCCGTGCGCATGAAATAATAGAGCAGCACAACGCCGCAGAGGGCGAACAGCCCTTCGACGACCCGGCTCACGAGAGGGGAAAACTGCAACAGGCCGCCGAGCGCCCAGCCCGCCGCCCAGGACGCCCCCACCATCTCGGTGCCGACGAGAATGCCGACCGCGATCAGAGTCGAGACATGCAGCCAATTGATGGAGCCGCGTTCCGGCAAGGCCTTATTCCACTCACTTTACGCCGCGTCGCGCGGCCCGTGGAAGGCGGCAATAACCCATCACCTCGCGCGGGGCAAGTTCTTCACCTCTAAGCAGGTGCGCTGGGCGCACGCTGCTTCCGTTCCCCCGTAGCTTCCCTGCGCCCTCAATGCTCGGTCTTGGGCGCCTTGGGCCCGCCATGCGAAGCATGGCCACCCTTGCGGCCGGCTTCCGAGGCGAGCTGATGGTTTTGCGAGAAGCTGCGCTTGGCCGGACTTACGCTCTGGCCGCCCTTGCGGCCCGCTTGCGCCGCAAGCGCCGGGTTTTGCGAGAAGCTGCGTTTTTCATGCGGCACGCTTTCGCCGCCCTTACGCGCGATAGCGCGCTGCTTCTCAGGATCCATCGAGGCGAAACCGCGCGTCGATGTTCTCGTGGGCAAATCTGTCGTATTTGTCATGCACTTCCCTCGCTATCATAGCTGGTTGGGAAGGAAACGCGCCGTCGCGACGAAGGTTCCCGCGGCCCGGTTCACATCGGATGGTTTGCTGTTATGCCGATCCGGTGCAGCGGTCACTTTAACTTAAACGCGCGTATTAGCGTTAAATCCAGAACAATTGACGGATATCAGGGTATTTCGCGCGCGATGCACTATTTTCGATGCACATGAGTAAAGGAGAGAGCCATGGCAGACCTTAAATCCGTGGAGACGCGCGTGAGTTCGGATCTCGCGGCCGACCTAGCTGCGCTGCGCGAGGATATATCGAAGCTTTCGACCTCGGTGCTCGAACTTGTGCAGCAACAGGCCGCTACCGCCAAAACCCAGGTTTTCGAAGCCGTCGACGGCGCGCGGCAAAAATTCGCGGACCAGTCCGCCGACGCGCGCGATCGCATCGGCGCATTGACGTCTGATCTTGAAACCACGATCGAGCGCAATCCGTTTGCGGCGATCTTCGCCGGCGCCCTCGCCGGATTTTTGATCGGGATTCTGGTGCGCCCCAGCAAATGAACGAATTTCTAGCGCGCCAAATGCGCGAATTCTCGGCAATGCTCGAGAGGGCGGCGGGCCGCGTGATCGTCAATGTCGTTCTGGCGGTGTTGGCGATCATCGCGATCTTCGCCGGCCTCGCCTTTTTGGCGGTGGCGCTTTACCTCAAGGTCGCGACGCTGGCCGGCACGTTCTATGCCGCGCTGGCGGTCGGGGGCGCGTTCATTCTGCTCGCGCTCGTCGCGATCCTCATCTTGTGGCTGCGGCGCATCCCGACGACTCGCGCGCCGAAGCCGAAGCCGGTCGATATCGAGCAAGCCGAGCGGCGCGCCGCTTTGGCCGCGAATATCGACGAGACGGTCGCCCCGATCCTCAGCGCTTTGCACGAGGCGGACTTGCGGCCGGAAGAGCTGGCGCTGCGCGTCGGCGCCGAGCTCAGCAAACAGGCAGGGCCCTATGGCCTTATCGCCTTGGCGGTGACGGCGGGCTTCGTCGTCGCCCGCAGCATTTCCAGCAAGAAGGGCTGACCGGGCTCAGACCAAAGCGGCTCTTTGGTCCGGCGGCGCCTTGCGATGCGATTTGCGATCGAAGAAGAGCGCCTGGCTGATCACCGCTTTCAGACTGTCGACGCCGAACGGCTTGGTGATGAGAAAGGCCGGCTCCGGCGGCGTGCCGGTCAGGAACCGCTCCGGATAGGCGGTGATGAAAATCACCGGCACGGCAAAATCGTTGAGGATTTGGTTGACGGCATCGAGACCGGAGCTGCCGTCCGCGAGCTGGATATCGGCGAGGATCAACCCCGGCGGTGTCGCCTTCGCCGCGGCAATGGCCTCGTCGCGGGTGCGGGCGATGGCGACGACGCGATGGCCGAGTTCCTCCACCAGCATCTGAATGTCGATCGCGATCAGCGGCTCGTC
>JARLIV010000071.1 GCA_031291555.1 Methylovirgula sp.
AGGCCTCGGCACGCGCTGCGAGATCAAGAATGTCAATTCGATCCGCTTCATCGGCCAGGCGATCGAGACCGAGGCGCGGCGGCAGATCGGCATCCTCGAAGACGGCGGGGTGATCGACCAGGAGACGCGGCTTTTCGATCCGGGCAGGGGCGAGACGCGCTCCATGCGCTCGAAGGAAGAGGCGCACGATTATCGCTATTTCCCCGATCCCGACCTTCTGCCGCTCGAATTCGACCAGGCCTATGTCGATGAGCTGGCCGCGCATCTGCCGGAACTGCCGGATGCCAAGCGCGCCCGCTTCATCGCTGAATACGGCCTGCCACCCTATGATGCCGGCGTGCTCGTCGCCGACAAGGAGACGGCGGATTATTACGAGGCTGCTGTCGCCTATGGCGGCGCCAAGCGCGATCCGAAGGCGGTCGCCAATTGGATCATGGGCGATGTGTCGGCCTATGCGAATTCGGTCGGCCTCACCGTGGCGCAAACGCATCTGAAGCCGGCGCAGATCGCCGGGCTCGTCGATCTCATCGCCGACGGAACGATCTCCGGCAAGATCGGCAAGGATCTGCTTCTGATCCTCATCGAAGAGGAGAAAGACGGCGATCCGCGTGCCATCGTCGAGGCGCGCGGTATGAAGCAGGTGACCGATCTTGGCGCCATTGAGGCGGCGGTCGATCAGATCATCGCCGCAAATCCGGACAAGGTGGCGCAGGCTCTGGCCAAGCCTTCGATGCTCGGATGGTTCGTCGGCCAAGTGATGAAACAGACCGGCGGCAAGGCCAATCCGCAGGCTGTTAACACGCTGCTGAAGGCGAAACTCGGCATCTGAAGCGCGCTCCGAATCAGCCGGCGAATCGCGTGAGTCGCGTTTTGAGGCGTTGCAAAGCGGCGCGTGAAGCGTCCGGACGCATTTTTTTTCGAGTCCCACAAAAAAATTTTTGAGGCATGTTTGGCCGTCTGCGCGGGGCGCGAAGACTGTCCCTGGCGGGTGCTCCAGCGCGCGCGTTTGCAGCGCATGAGGGCGCCTCTCACACGCATGCGCGGCGCTTCATCTTTGTTGCGCAAGCACATGCGAAGCTGTGCGCTGGTGTCGACGCGCAAGCGCATTCTCAGAGTCGAGGAATGCAAATTGAATCAGAAAAAACAATAACTTTGCTTGTGCGTGCGCGAGCGCGATCGGCCGAAATCGCACATTGACAGCGCATGTTGCATCCGTGCTCACAGATGCTTTCGCACGACGATTCAGTCAAGCGATGCGATGCGTGCGAAACCCGCAAATCGATGGGCGCGAAGGCTTCACGCATGTCCCGCGCAGCAACGTCTTGCTAAGAGTCGAGGCGCAGAATCGAAGCACGATTCGGCTCTTAACGCGCAAGCCCCTCTTGCACCACTGATTAACCGCGCTACGCTATTTATGCCTCTTGTCGGCAAAGAAACGCATGCCGGCAAATTAGCAGAGGGAACTTGATCATGGTGAAGGCTACCACCAAGCGTAAACCCGCGAAGAAAGCGGCAAAGAAGACTGCCAAGAAGGCCGTGCGCAAAACGGCCACGAAGAAGAGCGTGAAGAAAGCCACCAAGAAGGTTGCCAAGCGCGCTACGAAGACCGCGGCGAAGAAGGCCCGCACGTCGGCCCGCAAGTCGCCGAGCAAGAAGAGCGCTCCCAAAAAGGCGCGCAAGTCTTCGCCCCGCAAGCCAAAGGCCCCTGCGCCAGCGGCTCCGGAGCCGGTCTAGACTCGTCGAAGCAAGAGGACGGAGACGGCCAGATTTCCCTCGGACCGCGGCGACGCGCGAGGGTGTGCATGGAGCTCCGAAGCTGGCGCTTGTGCGCTGCTGGCCGTTCCGTCTTCGTCAGTCTGTGTGAATAAGACCTCGCGTCCCGACCGTCACAGGCCCGTGGGCGCTATTTTTTGGTTCAACGCGTCAGGCATTTGCGCGCGAAGTCGAACCAAATCTTTTCCGCCGCCGTGCCGGCCGTCTTCCGGTTTTGCCATTCCACCGCGCATTGATGCATGCGGGCGTGGGAGGCCGGCGGCAATTTCAGCATAGTCCCGGGGCCGCCATTGACCCTGGTATTGTCGATCGGTTCGTCCGGTTCTTGCGGCGGCGCCGGCTGAGCCGCCCTGTTGTTGACCTGTGAATCGTTAGGTTGCGGCGCGATAAGAGCGGGCGCAGCGGGCGGCGGCTGTATGGGCGCCAGTGCGGCAGGCCGCTCGGGCGGCAGGGGCGCCGGGGAAATGCCGGGATCCTGCGCCGCTCCCTGCGCTATCTCCTGTCCCGCTTGGAGCCGATTTGCCGGGGCGGCGATTGTTGTCGTTCCTGTCAGGGCCAGAGCGATCCCCAAGCCGCGGGTGAGTCTCGCCGCCTTCGGAGACAGCCGGAAACGCGCCGCGCGACTGGCCGGGCGGGATAGGGCGGAGCAGGGTTGGATGAGGTTCATTCCTTGTCGGCGCCAATGGTCATCAAAAGCATTGCGGCGGCTTGGTTCCAAAAGCCTAAAAATCTAGGGCGGGATCATGGCCCCGATGGGAAAGTCCTGTGGCGACGGCTCGCACGCGGGCGGTACAGAGCGCCACAGCCGGCCGAACTGGCCAATTCAACAAAACTTTTGGGCCCAATCACGCGCTTGCGATGGGCTTTGGGGCCATTCGCCTTGAATGACGCTCGAACTACGCGATAAGACCGGCCACGGGTTGATCAAATGGTCCGAAGACGTCGTTAAGGCGCACCGGCCTGCATTGCAACCCGGGGAGGGCGGTGTTTGCGCGATATCCTATCGCGCCTCTTGGTCTCGCGAATTGCTTCGTCCGTGCCCGGCGGAAAATCGGGTGGTCGTGCCCGAAAGGAGTGCCGTTGAATGTGGATCGTCCGCCTCGCGCTCGATCGGCCCTACACCTTCATCGTGCTGGCGCTGCTGATCCTCGTTTTGAGCCCGGTGGTGATTCTCGGGACGCCGACCGATATCTTCCCCAATATTAATATTCCGGTGATCGCCGTCGTATGGTCCTACACCGGCCTCAACCCGGAGGAAATGGAAGGCCGGCTGACGACGAACGACGAGCGTTCGATGACGACTCTGGTCGACAATATCGAGCACATCGAGTCGACGACCTACAATGGCCTGGCCGTGGTCAGGATCTTCCTGCAGCCCGGCGCCAGCCTCGACACCGCCAACGCGCAAGTGACTGCTGGCTCGCAGTTGGTGCTCCGTTCGATGCCGCCGGGGACGCAGCCGCCGATCATCCTCAATTTCAGCGCTTCGAGCGTACCGATCCTGCAACTCGGATTGTCCGGTCAGGGCATGTCGGAGCAGGAGCTCAACGATCTCGCGCTCAATTTCCTGCGCACCCAGCTTGTCACTGTGCCCGGCGCCGTCATCCCCTATCCCTATGGCGGCAAGCAGCGTGAGATCATGATCAATCTCAATCCGCAGCAGCTTCAGGCCAAGGGCCTGTCGCCGGCCGACGTGCTGAACGCTGTCGAGAAACAATATCTCGTACTGCCTTCCGGCACGGCGAAGATTTCGCAGTTTGAATACGATATCCATGTCAACGGCACCACGCAGACCGTCGCCGAACTTAACAATCTGCCGATCCGGACCATCGGCAACGCGACGATCTATCTGCGCGACCTCGCGACCGTCAGCGTTGCCTTTGCACCGCAGACCAATATCGTCCGCCAGAACGGCCGCCGCGGCGTGCTGGTCAGCATCATCAAGGCCGGCAATGCCTCGACCATCAGCGTCGTCAACGGCATTCGCGCCATGCTGCCGCGCGTCGCGCAGACCCTGCCGCCGCAATTGCGCATTGAGCCGCTGGCCGACCAGTCGATCTTCGTCAAGGCTTCGGTTTTCAGCGTGATCCGGGAGGCGGTCATCGCCGCCGGGCTCACGGCCCTGATGATTCTCCTGTTTCTGGGCAGTTGGCGCTCCACGCTTATTATCGCGGTGTCGATCCCGCTCTCGATCCTGACCTCGGTGATGGTGCTGAGCTTCATCGGCCAGACGATCAACATCATGACCCTGGGCGGTCTGGCGCTCGCCGTGGGCATCCTGGTCGACGACGCGACCGTCACCATTGAGAATATCGAGCGCCATATGGAGGAGGGGTACCCAAAGCGCGACGCCATCCTCTACGGCGCGGCCCAGATCGCCGTGCCGGCGCTGGTTTCGACCCTTTCCATCTGTATCGTCTTTGTGCCGATGTTCCTGCTCAACGGCGTCGCGCGCTACCTGTTCATCCCTTTGGCGGAGGCCGTCGTCTTCGCCATGCTCGCCTCTTATATATTGTCGCGCACCCTGGTGCCGACGATGGCCATGTATCTGCTCACGACCGAGATGCACGAAGGGGACAGGCCGTCGCGCAATCCGTTGAAGCTGTTTCAGCAGGGATTTGAGGCGCGGTTCGAAAGGCTACGCCTGCGCTATCGGGATCTGCTCACCTCGTTCGTCCATAACCGGAAGATCTTCTTGCCAGCGTTTCTCGGCTGCGTCCTGGCCGTTTTCGCGCTGGCTCCTTGGCTCGGCCAGGATTTCTTTCCGAGCACGGATAGCGGGCAATTCATCTTCCATATGCGGGCCAAGACCGGCACCCGCATCGAGGAGACGGCGCGGCTCGCTGATTTGGTCGAGCAGAAGATCCGCGAAATCATTCCAGCCGACGAAATGGGCTCGATCATCGACAATATCGGCCTGCCCTACAGCGGCATCAACCTGACGCATACGACCTCCGGCGTGATCGGCGCCGCCGACGCCGACATCATGGTCCAGCTCAATGAAAATCATCATCCGACTGGTGATTACGTGCAAAAGATCAGGCTGGCCCTGGCGCGCGACTTCCCCGGCGTCCTGTTTTACACGCTGCCCGCCGACATGATCACGCAGATTCTCAATTTCGGCCTGCCGGCGCCGATCGACATAAAGATCACCGGCGCCGATATCGATAAAAATCACGTGGCCGCCAATCGTATGCTGGAGCGCGTCCGCGCCGTGACAGGCGTTGTCGACGCCCGCGTCCAGCAGGAATTCGACTATCCGACATTTCAGATCTCGGTTGATCGCACCAAGGCGCAGCAGAACGGCCTGACGGAGAACGATGTCGCAAGCAGCGTGCTCGATACGCTGAGCGGCAGTTTCCAGACTGCGCCGATGTTCTTTCTGAACCGCACGAACGGGGTCAACTACAACCTCGCGACCATGGCGCCGCAATATTCCATCCAGTCCTTGCAAGACCTGCAAAATCTGCCGATCACCGGTACCGGTCAGCGCGCGCCGGCGATCCTGGCTGACGTTGCCAGCATCACCCGCTCGCAGGAGATGGCCTCGGTGGATCATTACAATATCCGCCGGGCGATCGATATTTATGCCAATGTCCGCGGCCGCGATCTTGGCGCCGTCGGCCGCGATATAGAGAAGATCGTCAATCAGGAAAAGCATCTGCTGCCGCGCGGCAGCTTTGTCACCATCCGTGGCCAATTGGAGACGATGCGCGGCTCTTATATCGACCTTTTCGAGGGCCTCGCGTTCTCAATCCTGTTCGTCTACCTGCTGATCGTGGTCAACTTCCAGTCCTGGTCGGATGCCTTTATCATCATAACCGCCCTGCCGGCGGCGCTGGCGGGCATCGTTCTGTTCCTGTTCTTTACCGGAACGACGCTGAGTGTGCCCGCGCTGATGGGAGCCATCATGTGCATGGGTGTCGCAACGGCCAATAGTATCCTCGTCATCGCCTTCGCCCGCGAGCGGCTGGCGGAGTATGGCGATCCCTTGCGCGCAGCGATCGAGGCCGGCTTCACCCGGTTCCGGCCGGTTCTGATGACGGCGCTGGCCATGATCATCGGCATGGTGCCCATGGCGCTCGGTGTAGGCGAGGGCGGCGAGCAGAACGCGCCGCTCGGCCGCGCGGTCATCGGCGGGTTGATGCTTGCGACTGTCGCCACATTGGTTTTCGTCCCGACGGTTTTCTCCTTGCTGCATTCCCGCAAGGGCGGCATGGCGCAGCAGCCCCCGGCAGAAGGCGAACATGCGGGGCAGGGGAGCTTGGCGTGATGCTCAAAAAGGCTGACGATGTGAAAAAGGCCCCCACGGAGCGCATCATGCCGGAGGTGGAAGCCGCCGCAGCGCCGAGGCGCGGGCATGGCAAGCTTCTGCTTGTCTTGGGCGTCGCGGCGATTCTCGGGGGAATTTACTACGGCATCCAGATGCGCAGGTCCGCCGAGGACTCGCTTTCCGAGCAGACCGTCGAAGCGGCCGTGCCGACAGTCGATGTCATCCGGCCGCAGGAAAACGCACCCGATCAGGCCCTGGTTCTGCCGGGGCAGACCACGGCCTTTACCGACACGCCGATCTATGCCCGCGCCAACGGCTATCTGAAGAAATGGTATGTCGATATCGGCGCTCAGGTGAAAAGCGGCGAATTGCTTGCCGAGATCGAGACGCCGGAACTCGACGCGCAGCTGCGCCAGGCGCGCGCCGATCTGGTGACGGCCGAGGCCAATGCCAAATTGGCCAGCATCACCGCGCACCGCACCGAGGACCTCCTGAAATCGCAATCCGTCTCGACCCAGGAGCGCGACAATGCCGCGGGCGCGGACGCTGCCGACCGGGCGATCGTCACGTCCCGCCAGGCGGACGTAGCGCGACTCGAAGAGCTGCAAAGCTACGAGAAAATCTATGCGCCCTTCGCTGGCGTGATCACCGCGCGCAATACCGACATCGGCGATCTCATCAGCGCCGGAGCGGGCACGCGCAACAGCGAGCTTTTCCGCATTCAGGCGACGGGTACGCTGCGCATCTATGTGGCGGTCCCCGAGGTTTATGCGCCGCAGATTCATGTCGGCGCCAAGCCGAGCGTCACGCTGGATGAATATCCGGGCCAGTCCTTCGAGGGAACGTTGGTGCGCACCGACAAGGCCATCAACCAATTGTCGCGGACGCTTCTGGCCGAGGTCGATGTGGACAATTCCGCGGGCAAGATTCTGCCCGGCGCCTACACGTTCGTGCATTTTGCGTTGCGCCCGCACCCCGGCAGCGTCACCATTCCTTCCAACACGCTGCTGTTCCGCAGCGAGGGCCTGCGTGTCGGTGTCGTCCGCAACGACAAGGTCGAATTGGTTCCGGTCGCCATCGGGCGTGACTATGGCGACCGCGTCGAAGTCGTCTCCGGGCTCAAAAGCACGGATCAAGTCATTATCAATCCGTCGGACTCCCTGATCAGCGGTGTGACGGTGCGCGTCAACGCCAGCAAGCCGGCCGGAGCCAGCTGATGCGCTATGCTTGGGGGGCCGTCGCATCGTGCGGGCTGTTGCTGACGGGCTGCATGGTCGGCCCGGATTACATAACGCCGGCGGTTCCGATCACGCCGAAATTCAAGGAGGCGAAGGCGCCTGTCGATCCCAAGACGGCGGGTCTATGGGTGCGCGCGGCACCAAGCGATGCGCTCGATCGCGGCAAATGGTGGGAGCTATTCGGCGATCCCGAGCTTAACCGTCTCGAAGAGCAACTGGGCGATGCCAACCAGAATGTGAAGGAGGCCGAAGCCCGGTTTGCGCAGTCGCGCGCCTTGATCCGCGTGGCGCGGGCCGCCGAATTCCCGAGCGTTTCGGCCGGAGTCAGCGCCGCCTCGGTGCGCGAATCTGCCCATCAGCCCTACGTCTTGCTCCCCCATCCGCCGCCACTCGGCGACTTCGAAACGCCCGTCGATCTCAATTACGAGATCGATTTCTGGGGTCGCGTGCGCCGTTCGGTCGAGGCGGCGCGGGAGGAAGCGCAGGCAACGGCAGCCGATCTTTCGACGGCGAGCTTGAGCCTCCATGCCGAGCTTGCGCTCGACTATATCGCCCTGCGTGGCCAAGATGCCCAGCAACGGCTCCTGGACGAGACGGTGAGAGCCTATGCGCGCGCGCTTCAACTCACGATCAACCGGCATGTCGGCGGCCTCGCGCCGGAATCCGATGTCGAACAGGCACAGACCCAGCTCGATACGACCAAGGTGCAGGACACCGATATCGGCGTCGCACGCGCGCAATTTGAACATGCCATCGCCGTGCTGATCGGCGAGCCACCGGCGGCGCTCTCGATTCCGCCGGCCGCTTTCGGTCAGCTCAAGCCGCGGCCGGTCCCCGCCGTTCTGCCGTCTGAACTTTTGCAGCGCCGCCCGGATATTGCTGCGACGGAGCGGCGTGTCGCCGAGGCCAATCAGCAGATCGGCATCGCCGATGCCGCCTTCTACCCCGACGTCAACCTTGCCGCGCTCACGGGCTTCGAGGGGACGACGCCAGCGAACTGGTTCCTATGGCCGAGCCTGCTTTGGTCAGTCGGAACGACTCTTTCGCAGCCGATCTTCGATGGCGGCGCCATCCGCGCGCAATCGGATGCGGTTCGTGCCGCTTATGCCGGCGATGTCGCCGCCTATCGGCAGACGACACTCTCCGCCTTCCAGGATGTCGAGGACAATCTGTCATCGCTGCGCATCCTCGGCAAAGAGGCCAAGCAGCAGCGCGATGCCGTGATCGCAGCCAACAAGGCGCTCAACACGTTCACGATAGCTTATACGGGCGGCGAGGTGGCCTATCTTCAGGTCATCACGGCGCAGACGGCGGCTCTGTCCAACGAGGTCAACCAGGTCGATATCGAGCGCCGGCGTCTCGAGGCGAATGTCCGGCTCATCAAGGCGCTTGGCGGCGGCTGGGACACCGGGCTCTTGCCCGTTCTCGCCTCGAGCGGCCTGCCGCGCGGCGCCTTCGTGCCCGTCGGGCAGCAATAGCGCACCTATCTCACTTTCGGCGCGGCCGGATCGCGGTTAATTTAGCTGCGACACTCCTCTTATGGCGGCAAGGCGGTCCATGCGATCCGCTGACGAAATCATCGAAACTTTGGCGCTCGTGCCGCATCCCGAGGGCGGCTATTTTCGCGAGACCTTTCGCGACGCACAGAGCGTCAATGGCCGCGCCGCCTCGACGGCGGCCTATTATCTGCTCAAGGCGGGCCAGCGCTCGCATTGGCATCGCGTCGATGCGGCGGAGGTCTGGCATTTTTATGCCGGCGCGCCGCTCGTTTTGTCGATCAAGACCCCCGCGGGCGTGTCGGTGCACCGGCTCGGCATCGATCTTCTGGCTGGCGAGGCGCCGCAGGTGATCGTGCCCGCGGATATGTGGCAGAGCGCCGAGTCCGCCGGTGCCTGGACCCTCGTTGGCGTCACTGTCGCACCGGGATTCGAATTCGGCGGATTTGAAATGGCGCCGGAGGGCTGGCGGCCCTAGACGCGCCGGGGCTTGCGCGGGATCAAGGCCCCGTGCCGCTGAAGGCGCAGATTATTAACTGGCGCGGAGGAACTCGTGACAAAAGTTCTCGTCGCTTATTTCTCGCGGTCGGGCACGACCGAGGAGCTGGCGCATCAGCTCGCTGCGCGGCTTAGTGCGGAGATCGACGTAATCAGGCTGCCGTCGCCGGCTTATGCCGGCGTCGTGGGATATTGGCGTGGCATTTGGCACGCCTTGCGTCACCATCTGCCTGACGTCGCCTGCCAACGCGACCCCGCCGATTATGCGCTTTTGGTTTTCGGATCGCCGGTCTGGGCGGGCCGCCTTTCGGCCCCCGTCCGCGCTTATCTTACGCGTTTCGCGGGTCACATCGGTCCGATCGCGGCGTTCTGGGTCTCGGGCAGTGGCCTCGCTTATCCGGCGCTCGCGCGCGAGATCGAGGAACTCACGGGTCGCGTGCCGCTCGCGACGTCGAGCTTCAGTCGGCGGGAGGTTCTCGAAGGCGCAACGGGCGACAAGCTCGACGTATTGGCGCGGGATATTCGCGCGCATGTGAGCTGAGCCTCAGCGTCTTCGGCTAGCGCAAACCGGGGGAGGACGGATATGTCAACTTCGATCTTCATTGCAAGGCTTTTGGGGCCGCTGTTCGTCGTCGTCGGCATCGCCGTCCCACTGAAAACACAAATGTTCCGCGCCATCCTTCGAGAATTCGGTCAGAGCCGGGCGCTGCTTTATCTCGCGGGATTCCTCGGCTTGCTTGGCGGCCTCGCCTTGGTGTTGACGCATAATCTCTGGGTGCGCGACTGGCGGCTTATCATCACCTTGATCGGCTGGCTCACGATCATCCGCGCCTTGGTGACGATTTTCCAGCCCCAGTGGATCGCCGCGTTCGCTGAAAGGATTATCGAGAGCAGGTCGTGGCTGACTGTTGCCGCCGTTGCAGATCTGCTGATCGGCGTGATCCTGAGCTATTTCGGTTATCTGGCCTAGCGGCGCAAAGAAATGCAGGCGCGATCCGAAAATCGCGCCCGCATTTTTTTCGCACCACGAAATGGCGCCGGCCAGAACGAAATTAATCAGTGATGCGCCGAGACCGCGCGCAGAACCTCGCCAGAAAGCTCCTTGTTCACCTTATGCGATATATCGCCAAGGCTGAGCATGCCGATCATGTTCTTGTGGCTGTCCGTCACGGGAAGGCGGCGGATTTTCTTCGACTCCATCACGTGGATCGCGGCCTCGACTTCATCTTCGGGAGAGCAGCATACGACATCCGAGGTCATGACGCTCTCGGCGGTGAGTTTGCTCAAATTATCCCCGTGCGTGAAAGCCCGACAGGTGATGTCGCGATCGGTGACGATACCAACGAGCTGGCCGTTCGCCTTGACTGCGAGGGCGCCGACATCATCATCGCGCATGCGTTTGGCGATATCCTTGATGGGCGTGCTCGGTTCAATGCAAAGCGCGCCCTTGTGCATGAGATCTTTGACTTTCATCTCTTCCTCCAACACCAGCCAATGAGCCATCATGCCCCAGTACCAGACGCGGTCATTGATCTAAGTCACGTGACTTCCGCCGCGGCTAATGCGCCAGAAGCAACGGAATATCCGACTTCTCAATGATTTCCCGCGTCGTGCCGCCCAAGATCCACTCGCGCAGGCGCGAATGACCATAGGCCCCCATCACGATCAATCCGGCCTTTATGCTGTGCGCCTCGCCCAGCAGAATTTCGGGAACGGATTGTTTCCCCGCGGCGAGAGCGCGGACCTCGATATCTATGCCGTGATGGCTGAAATATTCGACGATGCGCGGGGCCTCGGGGGCCGCGTCCTCTTCGGCGTCGATCGTAACCAGCCGGATATTTCGGCCGGCCTTCAGCAGCGGCAGCGCTTCGGCAATCGCGCGCGCGGCTTCGCGCGTCGGGTTCCAGGCGATCAAAATGTTGTCGAGGACCGGCGGCGCCTTACTGGCAGCAGGCACCAGGTAAATCGCGTGCCCCGACTCGAACATGACCGCTTCCACAAGCGCGTCCCAGAACAGGATTGGCTCGCGCTGATAGGGCACGCTCGCCACGAAGAGGTCTGCCCAATGCGCCTCGGCGACACCGCGGCGAACCATCTGGCTCGCGCCCACGTCGAGGCGTCGGATAGTGCCGGGAATTGCTATCTTCGCCAGTTTTTGCGTGAGGTCGGCGAAAGTGGTATCGCCAATCTTCCGCAATTGTTCCTCCGCCTCGATGATCGGCTCCATGGGCGCGAGGCCGGACTGAACCGCCAGTACATAGGCATATTCGGGAAGCGGATTGGTATAAAGGCCGACAAGGTGAGGGCCAGAAAGAGAAGATGCGAGCTTCGCGGCATGGGCGAGCCTTACGTCGTCCTCGGCGCTCCCATCGAAGTGCACCATGATATCTTTGAGCATTTCTCTCTCCCTCGGCCCTAGAGCGTGTCCGGATCCGCTGCGGCTACCCCCATTACCTCATCCGCTCTAGCCTTCTGCCGTGTAGCCGAGTTCGGCCAAGCCTTCCTCGAGACAATCGCCGAGGTTCGGAATACCCATCAGATAGCGCGCGGATCTCGGGCGGTGACGCTCACGGGCCAAGGCGCGCGCCTCCTCCCAGGTCGCACGCTCGAAATCACCGCGCCCGACCCAAGTCAGTGCGATGAGATCGACGACCTCGTCTTCGTTGAGCCGGTCGATCGCAACACGCAATTCCTGCCCCGTCGCGTCGTCGGGATAGTCCTCCAGGATTTCGCTTGCATTGTCGTCGGACGCATTCGAGCCGGAGTGCGGCGCGGCGGGCGCGACCTTCTCGTCGAACTCGCGCGCCTTTTCGATGAGCCAACGCACCGTGTCGACATTGATTTCAAGTTCGACCGGTTCCTGTTCTTCCTTAAGCATCGGCGTTCCTCACGTTGAATGGCCTTGTTTAAACCTAATGCTCCTGCGGAGAATTGAAATCGATCAATTCTGCCGCCCGGCATTATTCCGGTCAGGCGAGCCGGCAAAGTCTTGGCTGCGGCAATGTGCTTCGAGCCGGTCGAGAAGCGGGCGCTGGCTGACAAGAATCTTCTGCCGCGCCTCGGGCAGGGCGAACCAGCCAGCCCGATCGACCTCGGGAAAGGCTTGCACGCGGCCGCTGCGCGGCGGCCATTCGATCTTGAAACAATTGCTTTCGGTCTCGCCGACGTCGAAATCGCCTTCGACCGCAAAAGCCTCGACCCATTTCCCGCCGGCTTGGCGGATGGCGCCGAGCGGTGCGAGCGTCCCCTGCGGCATTGCGCCCAATTCCTCGGCAAATTCGCGCCGCGCTGCGGTCTCGGCATCTTCGTCGGCGCGTACCACGCCCTTTGGGATCGACCAGGCGCCGGCGTCGCGGCGCCGCCAGAACGGACCGCCCGGATGAACGAGCAGGACGCGAATATTTCCGCCTCCGCCTTGATACATCAAAATGCCGGCGCTTCTGACCGCCATCGCGCTAGAGACCGAAGGGATAGGTCTCGGGCAGACCGTGCGGCCGAGCGCTGGGCAGCGGCGTTACCGCCTGCGTCTCCTCAAACCACACATAAGCATCGAATTGATCCGCAAGAACCGCCTGGAAATAATGGCTGAGAAATTCTGTGTCGGGCCGATAGACGACGCCGATCGCCCGTTCGAGCCGAGGGTTCGACAAAATGCCGCGCAGTTCCGGCCTGTCGTTTCGGCGCCAATCTGTCAGCGAGCGCGCGATGGCAGTTTGCAGAAAGACATATTCATGGCTGTCGCGGCGTGCGGGCAGCACCTTCTTGACCTCCATGGGGCTGTCCCAGGCGCTAGCGGCCGCGACAGTGCCGCGATCCGTCCCGAAGCCGATCAGCACAGCCTCGTCGCCAAAGGCCGCGCGGCAGGATTCGCCGATGTTGAACTCGCCCTGCCAGCCCATCGCCGTGGCGGCGGCATTGCCGATGTGCGAATTATGCGCCCAGACAACGGCCTTCGCGCCTTTTCCACGTGCCTCGAGCAGCCGGACGAGCGTATCGAACATGTGACGATCGCGCAGGTTCCAGGATTCGCGCGAACTGCGATACATCAGCCGGTAATAATGTTCCGCCGCCTGCACGACGCGCGCGTTCTGTGCGGCATCGAGAAACGATCTCCCATCTTGCTGGATATAGGCGAGGCGCTTATCGAGCAGCGCGCGCAGTTCGGCGACAACCGCGTCCTCGCAGGGCGATTTGTGCAGACGCAAAGCCGCCTCGCCATAGCCCGCCGGGTCGTCTTGCCAGGGTGTGAGACAGGCATAGCGCTGGCGCGCGACTTGCGCCTCTTCGGGATCGACACGGTCGAGGTAAGAGAGCACGGCGGCGATCGAGCGATCGAGGCTGTAAATGTCGAGGCCGCGGAACTCGACCCGCGCCTCGGCGCTGATACGCGCGTTATGCGCGCGCAGCCAAGTTATGAAGTCGTGCACTTCGACATTGCGCCACATCCAGGTCGGAAACCGCGAGAAAGCCGCCTCCGCCGAAGGCTCATGCGCGTGATAGCGCACATAGCGATCGATGCGCGCGGCATCCGGCCAGTCCGCCTCCACGGCGATGATGTTGAAGCCATGCTTTTCGATCAGACGACGCGTGATCGCCGCGCGGGCGCGATAAAATTCCGACGTGCCATGGCTCGCCTCGCCGAGGAGGACCACGGTGGCGTCGCCGAAACGGTCGAAGAACGGGCCGAATTCCTCCAATCGCTCGGGCGGCGGCAGCGGCTCGCAGAAGCGACGGACGATCGCCGCGGCCGCCTGGGTGTCGTCAGCCCGAAATCTCTCTACCGGGACTACACTGGCCATCTTGCGCCCTCCCGCCGTCGCCTCACGCCGCGAGACGCACGGTGCTTGCCTGCGAACCCTTTTCGCCAGCTTCCTCAACGAAGCGAACCTCTGCGCCGACTCTCAGGCGATCAAAGGCATCGTCGAGAACGCTGTTGCGATGAAAATAGATTTCGCGGCCATCGGACGTTTCGATGAATCCATAATCCTCGCCGGCGATCAGCTTGCTCACGCGGCCACGGTCTGGCGCCAAATCCTGTTTCACATCGCCGCGCATGTGCCGCACCGCGTCCTCGACCTGCCGCTGTGCCGCGGCGAAGGCGTCGCGAATGGCGACGGAAATATGCTCATGCTGATGGACATCGCCATGCGTCTTGTTGACGATGATGTCCTTGTGCTGGGGCAGGGCGATGCGCAGATCGATCTTGAACAGGCCGCCCTGGCGATGATGCAGGAGATTCGGCGCGGTCACGGCGACGTTGCAGGCGGTGATCCGGTTGTAGAATTTCTCCAGATGTTGCGCCTCTTTCTCGATCTCCGAGCGGATTTGCTCCGAAGGCTCACAATTACGGAAGCTGATTTGGATTGGCACTTGCATGATCACTCCATCGACAAAACATCGGCTAGGTCAGCCATTTTGTAGGGCGCCAGCGGCCTTCGGCGCCTGCGCGTCCGCGGCGGCGAGGAGGCTGCGAACCTCCTCGTCCAAAACCTGACGGAAATCGGAATAGTAAAATCCGACCGCGCCAAAGGAATCATATTTCTCGAGGCAGACGATCTCGTCCGCTTCGGCCCGAAGATCCTCAAGCGAGCTTGTCGGCGCGACAGGCACGGCCAGGACCAACCGGCGCGGCTTCTGTTTGCGCACGGAACGCAGCGCGGCGCGCGTGGTTGCTCCCGTCGCGATTCCATCGTCGACCACGATAACGGTGCGGCCTTGCAATTTCGGATGCGCGCGGCTGCCAACGTAGCGCGTGCGCCGGCGCTTGATCTCGGCAAGCTCCTGCTTGCAGACCGCATTGAATTCGCTGTCGGGCACTTGCGCCATCGCGATGACGTCCTCGTTGCGCACGACCAGCGGATCGGCGCCGTCGACGACAGCGCCCATCGCCAGCTCCGGCTGCTGCGGCACGCCGATTTTGCGGACGAGGATGAGATCGAGCGGCGCCTTTAGCGCGCGCGCGACCTCCGCGGCGACAGGAACGCCGCCCCGCGGCAAGGCGAGCACGACGGGCTCTTCGCTCTTGTGGATCAGCAAGGCCTCAGAAAGGCGCTGGCCGGCTTCTGTGCGATCGCGAAATGGCATGGCCGGCTCCTCTAGCGGTTGCTCGCAGCGACCTTGTCGCTGCGTGCGGCGAGATAAAGTGCAAACCAATCGATAGCATATTTGCTCACCTCTTCGAGCGCGCCGGGCTCCTCGAAAAGATGCGTCGCGCCCGG
>JARLIV010000072.1 GCA_031291555.1 Methylovirgula sp.
AGCGACGATGATCTTGGCGTCCTCGTTAGCGATCTGCTGCAAGCCGAGCGCAACCGCGCGCAGGCCCGAGCCGCACACTTGATTAAGGCCCCAGGCGGTTTTCTCTTTCGGCACGCCGGCCTTCATCGCCGCCTGGCGGGCCGCATTCTGGCCTTCGCCGGCCGTCAGAACCTGGCCGAGGATGACTTCGTCGACCTCGTCGGGCTGGACCTTGGCACGCTGCAGCGCAGCAGTGATCACCGCCGCGCCAAGCTCATGCGCCGGAATATTTGCAAAAGCGCCGTTGAAAGCTCCGACAGCGGTACGGGCCGCCCCGACGATAACGATTTCGCGCGACATGGCTAACTCTCCTCGGGCAATGCTTCGCCCCCGCTGACGCGCCGGGCCTTCCTCGTGTAAACCATTCTCTGCATTTCCCGGTCGGAGCCGTCAAGAAAATCTCCGATCATCCTTTCGGCCAATGAGAATTTCATTTTCGCAAGGCAATAAAACGCTTATGGTCCTAGAGCCCAGCGGTAGCGGACTTGTTTGACGTTTTGATCTCTATATTGAGGGTGGTTATCCAACATGGCTAACGACAAGCAGCCCACCACGATTAAGAAATATGCCAATCGTCGCCTCTACAACACGGGCACCAGCGCCTATGTGACGCTTGAAGACCTCGCCGAGATGGTCAAGCGGGGCGAGGATTTCGTGGTCTACGATGCCAAGACCGGCGAGGAGATCACCCGCTCGGTCCTGACCCAGATCATCTTTGAGCAAGAGGGCAAGAACGGCCAAAGCCTGTTGCCCATCGCCTTCCTGCGCCAGCTCATCCGCTTCTACGGCGACAGCATACAAATGCTGGTGCCGAGCTATCTCGAGTTCACGATCGACAAGCTGACGAGCGACCAGCATAAGTTCCGCGAGCAATTCGAGGCTGCGCTTGGCACTTCGCCGCTCACCGCGCCGACCCGCCAAATGTTCGGCTCGCTCGAAGAGCAGACGCGCAAGAATATGGCGCTCTTCAGCCAGGCGTTGACCATGTTCACGCCTTTCGGCGCCGCGAAGGCCGCATCGGACTCGGAGCAGCCCGCGGCCGAAAGCAGCGCCAAGCCCGACCTCGACGAGATGAAGCGCCAGATCGACGAGATGCAGAAGCGGCTGGAGAAGCTGACGCCGAAAGAGTGACGCGCCGCGACGCTCAGATCGCTGCGGCGAGTTTCGAGAACGAATGCAGCGCGACCTGCGGCGCACCCAGGAAGAAACCTTGCAGGTAATCGATGCCCCATTCGGCCAGGAGCGCGGCCGATTGCGCATCTTCCACCCATTCCGCGACCGTCGGAATTTCGAGGTGGCGGGCGAGATCGATCAGCGTACGGACGAAAAAGCGGTCGTCCTCCGACTTCGACAAATTCTGCACGAACGCGCCGTCGATCTTCAGGAAGTCGAGCGGCAGCTGTCGCAAATTGCGGAACGAGGTGTGGCCCGAGCCGAAATCATCCATGGCGACCTGCGCGCCACAGCCCTTGATGATGCCGATGATCTCGCGCGTCGCATTGAGATCGCGCACCGCGCAGGTTTCGGTGATCTCGACGATCAATCGCTCCGCGGCCGATTTGTGGCGGGCGCTGAGCGCCAGCAGCCGTTCCGTCCACTCCTTACCGTTCAGGGTCAGACCTGAGACATTAACCGCGAGGCGCAACGCCGGAATGCTCTCCAATTCGGCGAAGGTGAGGTCGAGCATGCGCTGATCGATGAGATGCACGATGCCGGCCTCTTCCGCCGTCGGAATGATCGCCTCCGGCGGAATGAGATTGCCGTCCTCGCCGCCAAGCCGCGCCAGAACCTCGTAAAACCTCACCCCGCCCGTCTTGGCATCGACGATGGGCTGGAGTGCAAGCCGAAGCCGCGATTGGTTGAGCGCGTCGATGATCTGCTGCGACATGCCTTGGCTCCGCGGCGCCGTCTCGGCGCGAAGTGCAGGCGCAAGCCGGGGCGCGGGCGTGCGCCAGCTTGCTTCCAGCGCCTGCTCGGCCTCCCGCAGAACGGCGGCCCCGGAGCTTTCCTTCTGCGCAATCTCGATCCCGCCGACGCGGATCGCGGCCTTGATCGGCCCCTTGGAGGTTTCCAGAGGCGCCGAGTCGAACGCGGCCTCGATTCGCGCCGCCGCGATCTTCATCTGCTCGGCATTGCAAGCCTCGAGGAGGACGGCGAAAATATTGCCGGAGTAGCGGGCGAAGAGCTCCTTGCCGCGCA
Organism: Methylovirgula sp.; assembly: GCA_031291555.1. Lineage (GTDB taxonomy): Bacteria > Pseudomonadota > Alphaproteobacteria > Rhizobiales > Beijerinckiaceae > Methylovirgula. Next base: position 2,239 of record JARLIV010000072.1, read on the forward strand.
AATTGCAGCGCAGCCGCGCGGCGGCCGCGGCAATGAATTCGTCCCCAAGATCATAGCCGTAGGCTTCGTTGAGGCGCGCAAGTTCGTCGATAGCGACGAGCAAGATCGCGCGGGCGCGGCCAGACTGCTCCTGCTCAGCCAGAATGACCGAAAGCCGGGCGACGAAATGGCTGCGGCTCACCGCCCCCGTCAGCGTATCCCAACGCGATTGGACCAGCGCCTTGCCCTCGATCTCGTCACGGTCGGCCATGACGCGTACGAGCCCATGCGCGTGGGCCGGACGGCCATCCGCGCCGGCGAACCAGCGCCCCACATCTTCGATCCACACGGTCGGCGTCTGGCCCCGGCCCGCGACTTTGCTCTTCAAGCCATAAATGACGTGAAAGGCGACACCGCGGCCGCAGTCACGCTCCTTCGACCCCATGATTGCGGCAAAGCGCGAGCCGCCGCTCTCCGGCGAGAGAAATTCGGCATAAGCTTGGCCGGTCTGCGCCTTCGCAAATTCGGCAAAGTCGGCGATCTCGGCTGTGTTGGGCCCGAAGATCAGGCTGTCGGAGACGATATCCCAATCGTAAACGGCTTTGCCGATGCGCGTCAGAATCGCGCGCGGGTCGGCTTCTGGCACCGCCTGCGTCTCCAGTCCAATTCTGTCCGCCATTAACGTCCCCCTGCCCCCGCGGCCGGTGCTACGAAATTGCCAGGCACGCGTCCAAGCAACCTATTCGTGCTGCGTTAACGAGAGGTGCAACCAATCGCGCAGACTAGGGAAATACGGGAGACGGAACCTCTTTAAGCGCGATTTTTGGCTTCCCGAAGCGCCGCGAAGGCTTCGGCAGGCGGCACATTTTTCAACCCAAGGCTTTGCTGTATGGCGGGCTCCCCCGCGCGCAGGAAAGGATTGGTCGCCCGTTCGAGGCTGAGCCGGGTCGGCAAGGTCAGCCGGCCTTCGGCGCGTTGCGCCGCGACGGCATCGGCGCGGCGGCGCAGCGTCTCATTATCAGGATCGACGCTGAGGGCGAAGCGGGCGTTGGCGAGCGTATATTCGTGCCCGCAATAGATCTGCGTATCGTCCGGCAGGGACGCGAGCTTCGACAGGGATTGATAGAGCACCGCGGGCGGGGCCTCGAAGGCGCGCCCGCACCCCATCGCAAATAGTGTATCGCCGGCGAACAGCAGCTTATCCTGGGGGAACCAATAGGCGATGTGGCCGCGCGTATGGCCCGGCACGGCAAGCACCTTGGCCTCATGCGTGCCGATCATCACACTATTGCCATCGGACAATTCCCGGTCGAGCGTGCCGATCTTGGCGGCCTCAAGCGCCGGGCCACTGACCCGCACGTCGGGGAAGGCGGCCTTGAGGGCGGGCACGCCCTGAACGTGATCGGCATGGTGATGGGTCAGCAGAATGTCGGAGAGCGCCCAGCCCCGCGCTTCGAGAGCGGCAAGGATCGGCGCTGCATCCGGGGCGTCGACCGCGGCGGTGGCGCCGGTCGCCGGATCGTGCACCAGCACGCCCAAATTGTCGCTGAGGCAGAGGAATTGTTCGATTTCGAGGCCCATGGAACCCGCCTGTTAACCACGCCCTGCCGCG
>JARLIV010000009.1 GCA_031291555.1 Methylovirgula sp.
CGCTGGCGCCATAGGCCGATATCCACAAAGCTGCGTCGGCTTCGCCGGCGTCGACGAGCCGGTTGGCGTCGAAGCGCCAGGTATCATGTTCGGGATAGCCGCGGCCGAAGCCGGTGCGGATCGGAAAACCCGTCATCCAGCCCGAGGTTTGCAGCACGCCGACCGCATTCTGCGCCGGGCGCGGTGTATGGGAGCGATGATTCTCCGGCAGCAGCAGCCGGGCGGTATTCACATTGCCGCCGGCGATATGCGAGTGAATATCGATCGCCCCGGCCATGACGATCTTGCCCGAAACATCGAAGACTTCGTCGGGTGTCTCGCCGGACGGCGCTTCGATGATGCGCGAATCTCTGATCCAGATATCGCCGGTGCCATCGCGTCCGGTTACGGGATCGACGACGCGGCCGCCGGCCAGGCGTATCAACATGCCTCGTTATCCTTTCAGATGTTCGCTGATGAGGCCGATCACCTCGGCGACGCGTGGCGCGTCACTGGCCGCCTTCGCGGGGATGGTGGCGAAAGTCGCAATCTCGCGCGTCCATTCGATCGCATCGTGGTCTTGCCCCGGCGCGCCGATTTCGATGCTGACTTTCGGCGGATAGGGAAAGCTCGTGCCGGGCGCCGCGAGCGCAACAAAGGGAACTTTGCGCCGCCAGCCCGGCGCGCTGGCGCCATAGGCCGAAATCCACAGGGCCGCGTCGGCCTCGCCGGTATCGACGAGTCGGTTGGCGTCGAAGCGCCAGGTATCGTGTTCCGGATAGCCGCGGCCGAATCCGGTACGGATCGGAAAGCCCGTCATCCAGCCGGAGGTCTGCAGCACGCCCACCGCGTTCTGCGCCGGGCCGAAGGCGAGATTGGTGAAGCGCGTCTTGAGGTTCAGATCGAACACGAGTCCGGTCACGGCCTCGATGGTCAGCGGGTCGAGCGTTTCGGCCGACCAGACGAGGGCGCCGAAATGCGCCGCCTGCAAATGCCCGGCAAGCTCAGCAACGTTTTTGGCCAAGGCCCCGCCGAGACGGCTCTTGCGGCCGGCGACTGCCGCGCGCAGTGCCGCGACGGCCTGCGGCAATTGTTCGGCGCTGGCGGTGATTTCGGTCGCGCCAATCGCCGCCGCGGCCCCTGGCTCGCCGCCGAGCCAGAAGATTTTGCGGGGCGCCTTGTCAGCCGAAAGCCGCGGCGGCGTGGCGAGGGCCAACCGTTCCGCGAGCTCGGGCCAGAGGCGCGTTAAGCGCTGACCAATCAGCAAAACGAGATCGGCGCGGAGGCGCACGTCGTTGGCCGTGGTCACCATGCGGCCGGCCTGGCGCAGCACGCCGATATCGCGCAGCAAGGCATCGCTCGCCGCATGGTCGAAGGCGCCGCGCAATTTCTCAGCCAGAAGAATTGCCGCGCGCGCCCCGGCGACATCGGTTTGCAAGCCGGCGACCAGGGGCAGGCGCGCGCCTTCGAGCAAACGCGCCGCCTCCGCAGCCGCCGCTTCGAGCGGGACTGCCGCGCCATCAACATAAGCCGTCATATATTCCTCACGTCGTCGCCGTCGCGATCCGAGGCCATCATGGAGAGAGTCAGTTTTTATCGTATTTTATATAAGCGAAACGCTGATCGTCAGACGGAGTGCCTTCGAGCGCGGAGTTTTCCTTACCGGGCTGCCAATGCACAACCTCCTCGATCTTCTTCGCCAATTCGAAGTCCTTGTCGGTGATGCCCTTGGCGGCGTGATTTTTCAAGCGGACTTCAACCCAGGCATAAGACGCTGTGATGTCGGGATGATGCCAGGCGGCCTCGGCGAGGTGGCCGACCGTATTGATCACCATCAGCGTACCCTTCCAGCTTTGGGTACGATATTTCCGTCTTATCCAGCCGTCCTCGTAGTGCCAATGCGGCAATTCGCGTTCCAGATACGCCTTGATCTCGGCTTCGTCATAGGTGCGCTCGTGCTGACGTTCGCTCATGGCAAAGCCTCCTCCTGCGCGCACTATGACAATATCGATGTTATAGGTCCAGTCTGGCGCATTGTGCAGAGCGGCGTATAAGCTTCGGGCGCGGCCGCGCCTTCTGTTTGCAATATCGGCGTGCTTGAAACGCGCCGTAAGCATTTGATGTTAGGTTGAAGACGTATGCAAATTCGCGTTTCGGTGCAGACTTCGGCCCGTCTGCACCTCGGATTTCTCGATCTCAACGGCGGTCTTGGCCGGCATTTCGGCAGTTTCGGGCTGGCGATCGACCGGCCGGTGACGGCATTGAGCATTTTTCACGCCCGCGAAGCCTCGGTCGAAGGGCCGGAGGCGGTCCGCGCCGCCGCCCATATCGCGGCGCTGCGGCGGCATCTGAATCTCAGCGCGACCTATGGTGTGCGGATCGAGGAGGCGATCCCCACGCATGCTGGGCTCGGCTCGGGCACGCAGCTCGCTTTCGCGCTTGCCGCCGGGCTGCGCCGGTTGGAAGGCCTGCCGGAGGATTTCGCCAGCGATGCGCTGTTGCTGCAGCGCGGCGGACGCTCCGGTATCGGCGCCGCTTTGTTCTCGCGCGGCGGTCTTGTCGTCGATGGCGGGCATGGTTCGCAGACGCGGCTGCCGCCGGTGCTCTGCCACCTGCCCTTCCCCGAGGATTGGCGCATCATTCTGGTGATGGACAGCGCCTTTTCCGGGGTCCATGGCGCTGAGGAGCGGGCGGCCTTTGCCGCCTTGCCGCAATTTCCGGCGGCGGCGGCGGCGGATATCTGCCATCGGCTGCTGATGCAGGCGCTGCCAGCGTTGGCGGAGCAGGATTTGGCGCAGTTTGGCCAAGCCGTTGGTCATATTCAGGTAATCCTAGGCGATTATTTCGCCCCGGCGCAGGGCGGGGCGCGTTATACCAGCGCCTCAGTCGCCGAGGTCATGGGCCGGCTCGCGCATTTCGGGGCTCAGGGGATCGGCCAAAGCTCCTGGGGGCCGACGGGGTTTGCCTTTGTCGCCAGCGACGATGAAGCGCAGAGACTCGTCCGGCTGGTTCAGGAAGAAAGGCGTGCGCAAAAGACCGAGGCTGCGGCGGGCGACCCGGTCCTGGTCGTTTGCAAAGCCGTCAACCAGGGCGCCAGAATCGCGTCGAATTCCGCTTCGCGCGATAGTTGGAATTCGGAAAACCAACCAGGCACGCAAGACCTTCGACAGGGAATTAACTAATGGCAAAACTCATCCTGCATATGCTGAGCCCACTGAAACACATGAGCCCGTTCGACGTGAATATGGCGCTCGATGCGGGCTATGATTCGGTGACGCCCTATACCAATGTCACGCTCGAGGAGATCGAGCCGCTTGTGCAGGATGCCATGTTCTCCCGCGCGCCGCGCGATGCCGTGCGTACCGGCGTTTTCATCGGCGGCAAGGATGCGATCCAGGCGCTCGACATGGTCGACAAGGCCAAGCAGACACTGCTGAAGCCCTTCGAGATTTCGATCTTCGCCGATCCCGCCGGCTCGTTCACGACCGCCGCGGCCATGGTCGCCTGCGTCGAAAAGGTGTTGAAAGAGAAGAAGAAACGCTCGCTCTCTGGCACCCGGGTCGTCGTCTATGGCGCGACCGGCGTCGTCGGCTTTTCCTCCTCCGTCATCGCCGCGCTGGAGGGCGCCCATGTGACGCTCGCCGGCTATAATGGGCCGGAGCGCGTCGAAAAGGCGACGCACGAAATCCGCAAGCGTTTCGGCGTCGAGACCTATTTCGCCGATGCCAGCGATCACGAAAAAGTGCTCAATCTGCTCGTCAATTCGCAAGTCGCACTCTGCGCCGGCAAGGCTGGCGTGCAGATCCTCTCCGCCGAGGACATAAGCAAGGCGAAAAACCTGCTCGTCAGCGCCGACGTCAACGCGGTGCCGCCGCTTGGCATCGAGGGGGTCGGCCTGCACGACGACGGCAAGGAGCTGCCCGGCGGAAGCTGCGGCATCGGCGCATTGGCGATCGGCAATGTGAAATATCAGACCGAATTCCGGCTGTTCAAAAAGATGGCGACCTCCGACGTGCCGCTCGCGATCGACTTCCGCGACGCCTTCAAGCTCGCGCGCGAGCTTGTCTGAGCCAAACGCAATTCTGATCGCCGCCGCCTCGGGGCGCGGGCTCGCCAACGCGGCGCGGCGATCAGGCTACAGCCCGCTGGTCGTCGATTTTTTCGGCGACAGCGATACACGCGCTTTGGCGGCGGCAACGCGTGAGATCGCCGATCCCGCGCGCGGCTTCGAATCGGATGAAGTGCTGGCTTATTTGCGCGAACTCGCGGCGGACGCTGCGCCTGCGGGTCTCGTCTATGGCAGCGGGTTCGAAGATCGTCCCGAAATTCTCGATCTTCTCGCGCGGCATTTTTTCGTTTTCGGCAATGACGCCCAAACGCTGGCCCGCGCGAAAGACCCACGCGCGCTGGCAACGCTTTGCCAGCAGCTTCAAATCCCGCATCCCGAGATTGCTTTCGCTGCGCCGCGCGATCCAGACAACTGGCTCGTCAAGCGGCAGGGCGGCGGCGGTGGTCTGCATGTGCGGCTTGCCGGAGAAGAGGAAGTTTCCCCGGAGGAATATTTTCAGCGGCGCGTTTCCGGCGCGCCGGTTTCGGTGCTTTTGCTCGGTGATGGCAACGCGGCGCAGATCCTCGGCACGAGTTCGCAATGGACGACGCCCTGGCCGGGAATGCCGTTCCGCTTCGGCGGTGCCGTGCGTCCGGCCCTCGATCCGGCCGAGCTTGCGGTGCTCAGCAACGCCGCGCGGAAAATTGCCGAGGCGCTTGGCCTTGTGGGCTTGAACAGCGTCGACTTTCTCGCCGATGCGGCCAGCTATCACCTGATCGAGGTCAATCCACGCCCCGGCGCTACGCTCGATATTTTCGCCGACGCGGAGGGCGCGCTCTTCGCCGCCCATTTGGCCGCGTGCCGGGGCCACTTGCCGGAGCGGCCTTTGGTCTTTACCAAAGCGGCCGCGACAGCGATCGCTTACGCGCCGCATGAGCTGCCCTCCATGCCCGGCTTCGTCTGGCCGGATTGGTGCAAGGACCGTCAAAGGTCCGGGACGTCTCTGCGCGCGGGCGATCCCGTCTGTACGATCCTGGCTGAGGCCGAAACCGCTGCCGCGGCCCGCGCCCTCGTCGCCGAACGTCTCGCTCTCTTCGAAGCGCAGCTCTTGCGCGAAGCCCAAAAGGAATGTGCCGCATGACGGAAGCCCCGAAAATCAGCGTCAACACCCTGGCCGGCACGATCGTCGATCGCATGGTCAATGAGGCTGACCGTCTGCGCATCATCGTGTCCAGGGGCTCGCTCGGCGAAACTCTCATCGATGCCGGCGTCAAGGCGATCGGCGGCTTTGATGTCGGCCTGCTGATGGCGGAAATCTGTCTGGGCGGCCTCGGCACTGTTACGCTCACCCCGTATGCCGCGACGGCGAAATGGCCATTTCATCTGACCGTCCGCACCGCTGATCCAGTGATCGCCTGCCTTGCCAGCCAATATGCCGGCTGGGCTCTGTCGCACGAGAAATGGTTCGCTCTCGGCTCCGGCCCCGGCCGGGCGTTGGCGCTCAAGGAGCCGCTGTTCAAAGATCTCGGCTATGCCGACAAGGCCAATCGCGCCACCCTCGTAGTCGAAGGCGACAAGCCGCCGCCGCCGGAAGTCGTTGAGAAAGTCTCCAAGGATACCGGCGTTCCAACGCATCACCTTACCTTTATCTACGCGCCGACGCGCAGCCTCGCCGGCAGCCTGCAGGTCGTCGCCCGCGTGCTTGAAGTCGCGCTGCACAAGGCGCACGAGCTGAAATTCCCGCTGTCGCGCATCATCGACGGCATCGGCACGGCGCCGCTGTCGCCGCCGCATCCGGATTTCGTTCAGGCGATGGGCCGCACCAATGATGCGATCATCTACGGCGGTCTGACGCATCTCTTCGTGACCGGCCCGGCGGACGACGCGCGCGCCCTTGCCGAGAAGCTGCCGAGCAAGACCTCGCGCGATTACGGCGAGCCCTTCAGCGACATTTTCAAGAAGTTCAAAGGCGACTTTTACAAGATCGATCCGATGCTGTTCAGCCCGGCCGTCGCCGCGGTGACGGCGGTCGAGAGCGGCGAGACGTTCTTCGCCGGCGAGATCAACGAGAGCGCCTTGAATGCCTCCTTCTGCTGAGGCCAATCCTTCTTCGGAGACAAGCCCGCGCATCGCGCTGCTGGTCGACAAGATCGAATTCCACGCCAAGGCGTTGACGCGATCTTTCGCCAACCTCGGCGCGCGGGCGATCCCGATGCGGCTCTCGGCCTTCAGCCTCGATACACGGCGCCCGGGCGGCATCGCCATTCCCGGCTTCGGCGCCAGACTGCCCGACTTGATTCTCGTCCGCGCGGTCGGCCTCGGCACCTTCGAATCGATCACGCTGCGCCTTGGCCTGCTGCACGCGCTGAAGGACATGGGCGTGCCCATCGCCAATTCGCCGCGCGCGATCGAACTTTGCGTCGACAAGGCGGCGACGAGCTTTCGCTGCTTCAACGCCGGCATCGCGACGCCGGAGACGTTCGCGCTCGAAAGCCCGCGCCAGACGCGCGCCTTGGTGCGGCGCGAATGCGCCCGCGGCCCGCTGGTGCTCAAGCCGCTGTTCGGGGCGCAGGGGCGCGGCCTCAAGCTGATCCGGCAAGAGTCCGATCTGCCGGATATCGCCAGCATGGCCGGGGTCTATTATCTGCAGCGCTATATCGGCGTCGAACGCGAGGGCTTTTCCGACTGCCGGGTGCTGGTGGCGGGGGGGCGGGTGCTTGCGGCCATGACACGGCGCGCGCGCCATTGGATCACCAATGTAAAGCTCGGCGCCAAGCCCGAGTCGGTCGTGCTCGACGAGGAGATGCGCGATCTCGCCTTGCGCGCGGCGGCGGCGGTCGAGGCGGAATTCGCCGGCGTCGATCTGTTGCGCGCCGCCGACGGGCGCTGGTACGTGATCGAGGTCAATTCCATGCCCGGCTGGCAGGGGCTGCAGAGCGTGACCGATTTTTCTATCGCCGACGAACTCGCGTCTCTGCTGCTCGCCCGCCACGGCCTTGCTGCACGCCCGGCGGAACTCGCGTCTTGATTTCGGCGGCCGAGGTTGCCGCGGCCTTTCGCGCCGCCTGCCGCGAGGAGATCGAGGCGCCCAAGCCCGGCAATGTCCATGTCTTCGCCGACGGCCACAATATGGAAGCCGCGCATTTCTTGACGAGCGCCGAGGCTTCGGCCGGTCCGATCGCGGCGCCCGGCGCCTCGGTCGGCGCGCGGGTGTTGGGCGCGGTGGCGGCGAGTTTCGATGCCGTCGGCATGAACACTAACCTTGGCATCGTGCTGCTTTGTGCGCCGCTTGCCGCAGCGGCCGAGCGTGGCGGCGCTTTGCGCCCGGCGCTGGCCCATGTGCTCGCCGATCTTGATCGGAATGATGCGGACCAGGTGTTTCGCGCCATCGCCCTGGCCAACCCCGGTGGACTTGGCGCCGCGGCGCGACACGATGTCCATGCGCCGGCCGAAACCACCCTCTTGGAGGCGATGCGCGAAGCAGCACCGCGCGACCGGATCGCTTACCAATATGCATCGGATTTCGATGATATTTTCGCGACGGGGCTCTTCGCACTTGCGGAAGCCGATAGGTGCGGCCTTGGGGCGCCGCTGCGCGCGGTCGCGGTCTATCTCGCTTTTCTGGGTCGCTTCGTGGATACCCATATTTTCCGCAAATGCGGCGCCGGGGCGGCCGCCGCGGTGCAGCGTGAAGCCTCGGAGATGCTTTTGCTTTTTCAGTCCCGGCGGGGAGATTGTTTGCCCGAACTCCTTGCCTTCGATGCGAGTCTCAAAGCGCGCGGCCTTAACCCTGGAACCAGCGCGGACCTGACGGTGGCGACACTTTTCGCCGATCGCTTGCGCAATGGCTTGCCGAGCCGCCGCAATGATGATTGATTGCGCCCCGTGCGGAAGGCTCCGCCGCTATCTGGCCAACCGGCCTGTCCCAAAGCGATCGGCAGCATGCCGGTGGCTGACGGGCGTCGATAACAAGGATAGGTCATTCGTCCCGGCGAGGTTTCGGCGGGAAATTGTGTTTTGTTCCATCGGAGGAAGTACATATGGCCAAGATAACCAAACTTGGTGTTGGCGAATCGCTCGTTGGCGAAGGCAATGAGGTTGCGCACATCGATCTCATCATCGGGCCGCGCGGTAGCGTTGCGGAATCAGCCTTCGCCAACGCGCTGGTCAACAACAAGGACGGCTTCACCACGCTGCTCGCGGTGGTCGCCCCGAACCTGCTCGCCAAGCCCAACACGATCCTCTTCAACAAGGTCACCATCAAGGGCGCCAAGCAGGCCGTCCAGATGTTTGGCCCGGCGCAGCATGCCGTCGCCAAGGCGGTTGCCGACAGCGTTGCCGAAGGCGTGATCCCGGTCGAAGAAGCCGATGACCTGTTCATCTGCGTCGGCGTGTTCATCCATTGGGATGCCAGCGACGACAAGAAGATCCACGACTATAATTATCAGGCGACCAAGGAAGCCATTAAGCGCGCCGTCACCGGCGAGCCGAAGGCCGCCGAAGTCGTTGCCAAGCGCAACACCGCCAAGCACCCGTTCTCGCCGGAATAAGCCGCGCGATTATCGTGACCAAAAGGGGAGCTTCGGCTCCCCTTTTTATTTCGGGCGCGGCTTGCGCAAATCCCGCGCGGTGATCTTGCCATCGTGCAGGGCCGAGGCGACGAGCGCGCCGGCAATGGCCTCTGCTTCGAGCCGGCGCAAATCGCCGGCATCGCGCACGCCGCCCGCGGCATAAAGCCCTCGGTGGCCGGGCGCTAAAGTGCGGAGCGCGGCGAGGCGAGCGAAATCCGGTCCCTGATCCGTGCCGACCTTGGCCAAAGTCATCACGATGACGCGCGCCGGCCAAAGCGAAGCATCGGCCGCGAGTCGCGGCGGCCCCTGAAAGTCGTCGCCGCGGAAATCGAGCGAGAGAATGCGCCGCGGCAGATCGAAGCGCGGCGATGTTGGGAGATCGGCGAGGCTCTCACTGCCGATGACGAGCGCGCCGCGATGGCGCTCGAGCCAGTCGGCGGCCGCGGCTTCCGTCGCGATTCCTGAATCGACCCAGAATTCGATCTCCGGAAAGGCCGCTTCGAGTTCGGTGATGATGGCGTCGTGATCGCCGGTGCCGGAAATCGCATCGAGATCGGCAATGTAGATTTTCTCGAACGGGAAGAGCGCGCGAAGGCCAGCGACGACGTCCAGTGGCCGGCTCGAGCCGGCGAGCGGCGTTGCGATCGGCGCGTAAAGATGCCGCGCGCCGCCTCGGGCGCGCACCACTGCGCCGCCCTTCAGATCGATCACCGGAACGATGTCCAAACTTTGCTCCCACACTGATAATTCCCTCTCCCCATTTATGGGGAGAGGGTTAGGGTGAGGGGCCGGGGCGATAGCGCTAACGCAGAAATTCCCGTCTACGCGCGCGGGAAGACGCTCGTGCTAATCACCCAGCCCCTCACCCTAACCCTCTCCCCGCAGGCGGGGAGAGGGGAGGACAAAGCAGACGCAGAATCAAATGCCAAATACAATCGGCTGGGACATCGGCGGCGCGCATTTGAAAGCCGCACGGCGCGAGGGCGGAGAGATCACCGCCGTCGTGCAGATCGCCTGCCCGCTCTGGCTCGGCTTGGATCAATTGCATCAGGCCTTCGCCGAGGCCAGGGCGGCGCTCGGCCCGGCGGCGCATCACGTCGCAACGATGACGGGCGAGCTTTCCGATGCTTTCTCGGATCGTCATGCCGGCGTTGCCGCGATCGCCGCGGCCGCCGCCCGCGAGCTCGGCCCAGTGCGGCTCTATGCCGGGCCGCATGGCTTCGTGCCGGCGGAGCAGGCGGCGGCGCATAGTGATTCCATCGCCTCGGCCAATTGGCATGCCAGCGCCGCCTTTGCCGCGCGGCAGATTCCCGATGGCCTGTTCATCGACATGGGATCGACGACGACGGATATTATTCCGCTGCAAGCGGGCAAGGTCGCCGCGCGCGGCTATAGCGATGCGGCGCGGATGGCGCAGGGCGAATTGGTCTATGCCGGAATCGTGCGCAGTTTCCTGATGGCGGGGCTGCGCCATGTGCCTTTCGGCGGCCGTTGGGTACCGATCATGAACGAGGCCTTCGCCACAGCGAGTGATGTCTATCGCATCCTCGGCGATCTGTCTGAAGATGCCGATCTCATGCCGACCGCCGATCAGCAGCCGAAAACAGTTGCAGCCTCGCGCGCGCGGCTGGCGCGGCAGATCGGTTATGACGCAAGCGATGTCAGCGCCGCGGCGCTCGATCAGCTCGCGGGCTATTTTGCCGAGGCGCAATTGCGCGAGATTTTCGATGGCGCCTGCCTCGCTCTGTCGGCGGTCGCACTCGGCAATGATGCGCCGGTCGTCGGCGCCGGGGCGGGGCGCTTCGTCGTCCAGCGCCTCGCCGTGCGGCTTGGCCGCCCTTATGTCGATTGCGCGGATTTGCTCCCCGCCGCGTCCGATCTGCGCCGCAAGGGCGCCGATTGCCTGCCCGCCTGCGCGGTGGCTTTGCTCGCCTAAATACGCGCGTAATGCGCGGCGACTTTTTCCGCGAGCCAGTTCCAGGCCTCGGCCTCTTCCGGCCCCGCCGTCTTGTCGATGGCGATTTGGAGATAGGCGATTTCGTTTTCGATCTTCTCGCGCGGCAGAAAGTCGAGCCGGCTCGCGAGCACGGCGAGTTCGAGCACGGCCGCCTTGGCGCGGTTCATCCCCTCGAAGGGCGCATGCTGCTGCTGGTGCAGCACGCGGCAGCGAAAGCGCGGGCGCTCCTCATGCTCCTCGACGTGATCCACGGCGAGTTCCGCATGGGTCAAAGCCGCGGCGAGGCGCGGCGCAGGAAAGCCTTCGATCTTCATCAGCGGCCAGTCGCGCCGCCCAGTGAGACAGCCGGCGAAGATGCGCACGTCGTCGATATAATTGGCGACCGCAAAGGGCACCGCCCGCAAATTGTCGAGCGTCGTCGAGGGACGGAACGGCGCGATCACCCATTGGTCGGCCGCGGCGATGAGGCCAAGCGGCGCAATATGCACACGGCCGTGCGCATCGACGGTCGTCACGACACATTCGCGGATCATTGGCATTCAGCCCTCCGCTTTCGCGCGCAGCGTATGGCCCATTTCGCGTAGCCGCGTCAGATCTTCTTCCACCGTCTCGGTGGCAGCCCCGAAGTCCAGTGGCTCGTCCTGCACATAGCGCTTGCCGAGCGTGAAGGCGAGTTCGGCCTTCATCAGCTCTGTGCCGAGATAGAAGGCATGCGCGTCGTCGCCCTTGACCGCAAGATGCGGGAAGAGCGCCATCGCCTCGCGCGCCACATGATGCCCGGCGCGGTTGTAGAGATGGATGCCGTCTTCGGCGACCTCGATGCGATAATTGCCGTCCCGTACATTCCCCGCGCGCTCGGCGATCTCGCCCGGCGTCGTGACGAAGGGCTTGAGGTCGTGCACTTGCGCAAGACCCGCGCCATAGCCTTTGGGCAGTGCCTCGTCGGCGCGCGCGGCATACATCAGCCGTCGCGCCGCATCATGTTCGGCGACGGTGCGGCGCGTGTGCGGGCTCACCTGCACGACAAGCACGTTGCGGATGGAAAGCTCCGAGCAGATGCCGAGCAGCATGGCGGTGATGCCGCTCGTATCCGCCTCGGTCAATTCCGTCAGATTGCCAGTACCCATCATCATTTCGGCTTCGGGCAGCAGGCGTCGCGCCTCGATATAGCGTGTGAGCGAGGCGGAGAAGCCGAAATGGATCGGGTCGAGGATCGGATCGACGATGAAGGGAATGTTCGCGGCCTGCGCTTTCTCGGCGAGCCGCACCAGCGAGCTGAGATCGGAATGCGGCTGCGGGATCAGAATCGGCGTCACCGGATATTTGCGGGCGATGTCGAGCGTCGTCTCGGTGAGGCTCAGCAGGAAATCCGCGCCCGCCGCCGCGCCACGCTCGAGTTCGCCGGCGTCGGCGGAATCGACGCTGACCTTGTGGCCCGCCGCCTTCAGCCCGCGCACGCAATCCGCAAGATGCGGAAACGGTGTGTCGGGCAGGCAGCCAAGGTCGATCACATCGGCGCCGTCGGCACGCATCTTTGTCGCACGGTGCAGTATCTCATCGACTGAGACGCTGGAGGCATCGACGATCTCGCTGAAGATGCGAATGTCATAACGGGAAAGATCCGGCGCACGCCCCCCACGGCCGAAAAAGGCCGGCAGGTCGGCAACCTCGTCCGGCCCGCGCTCGACCTTGACGCCGAGTTCGCGCGACAGCGCGTCGATATCGGCGCGGCAGCGGCCCGGCAGGATGATCCGGTCGGCCTCGATCGGGCGCGGCACACGGCGCAGGATGATCACTTCCGTCATCAGCGCCGCGACCTTCACCCCGACATCGAAAATGCGCCAGGCAAAGGGCGTCGGGCCGAGGCCCGTCATCGTCTTGACGAGACGCGGCGCGGCGAGATGTCCGGTCAGAAGCAGGATACGTTCGGCCATACGTTTCTCTTTATGCGCGCCGCACGTGCAGCCCCGGAATCTGCCCGCGCAAGAATTCCGTCGGCGCCTCCGGCAAGGCGGCCGGCCCGGCGATGAAGATATCAGCGCCACTCGCTGCGGCAAAATGCGGGAACAGGCGATCGACCACGCCCGTCCGGGCAAGATCGGCGAGGGTGAGGCCCGCATCCACATCGATCTCGGTGCTCTTGATCACGAGCAGCCGTTCGGCCCGCAGCTGCGCCGCGAGCCAGGCGGCCAGCGTGTCGGAGGTCACGTCCCAGGATTTCGGCAGCGACGAGGCGAGCGCCATCGCCGCCGGCGCCCAGCAGGCGACGTGGCCGGTGCGCAACGCGCGGCCGATGGCAGCCGGCGTCGCAGCGACGGCAAGCCGCGGCCAAAGCGCCGCCAAGGCCAGCCCATATTGCTCCATGGCGACGAGCGCGATGTGGTGCGCGGCATCATCGTCGAAGCGCATTTTCGTCTGCATCGCGCGCACGGCATCGGCAAAGCCGCCACCGCCGGGCACGATGACGAGCGGATTGGGGTAGCGGTCGAGCGCTTCGAGCCAGCTCATGAGCAGCGGCGTGTCCGCGAGACTGCCGCCAAGCTTCACGACGAGAGGGCGCGGCGTTTTGTACGATGGCACGGCGGTCAATCAGCCGCCGGACTTGGCGGCGGCATCGGACATGCTGGCGAAAAGCTGATGCAGCTTGCCCGCCTGGATCGCCCGCTCGCGGCTGATTTCGATGCCGACGATGCCGTCGATGACATCGAGCTTTTCGACTCGCACTTTGATCGCGACGAGACGCGGATGCGCGAGCAGGGCGTCGGCGACGCGCTCGGCGACGGTCTCGACGAGATCGACATGGCCGCGCGAGAGAACGAGTCGGATGGCATCGACAATCACGTCATAGGAGAAGATGTCGCGCATATCCTCCGCGTGGTGCGCCGTGCGGCGCACGTCGGCGTCGATGTTGAAGCGCACTCGCTGCGTCTTGTCGCGCTCGAAATCATAAGCGCCGATCGAGACCGAGAGGATGAGATCGTGGACGAAGACGCGGTCGGTCTCGACCTTCTCGTCGCGCCCCGGCGCATAGCCGCGCGCCGACAAAAGACGCCAGTCGATCTTGAATTCGTCCTGCGCGTCGAGCGCCGATGACGCGCGCGGGATCAGATCGCGGATGAAGCGGACTTGCGCGGCATCGATTGCCGTCTTGCGGTCGTTGCCAGAGCACAGCGCGCCGCGGAAGCCGAGGAGATCGGGCTCCAGCGGCAGCAGGCGGGCGATGTCCGGCGGCTCGAGCGAGCCGGCCAGCCCCGCCAAGAGGTGTGCCTCATGCGCCCGATCGACGAATTCGCGTAAGCCGGCGATGCCGATATGATTGACGAGTCGCTTGCCATCCTTCGCCGCTGTGTCGAGCATCACGCCTTTGAAGCCCGCTGCGGCGAGGCGCGGGATCAGCGCGAGATCGAGACCGCGATCGGCGAAGAGAACGGCGATCAGCTTGGTTTCGGCCGCGAGAGGGGCCAGCGCGGCAACGCAGGCGCTGGCCTCCTCGCCAGGGACAATGCCGACCTTCACATAATCGACGCTGGTGGCGGCGATAGCCTTGGCCGCCGCGGCAAGCCCGGCGGGCGCGGTGAGATTGCCCGCGACAGCACTAACCGGCCGGCGTTTCCCGACTGCGGCGACGATGGCGCGGATATCCGCCGGCGCGAGCGCGCCGAGCGGCCCGTCAGCCGGGTTCTTGAGGTCGAGGATATCGGCGCCTTCGATCAGCGCGATTTCGGCTTCCGCAGCGTCGGCGACGCTCGCGAGCATCAGCGTCATCAGGCACCAGGGTCTTTGGCGGGCGGCCGTCGCGCAGCGAAAACGCGCGTCGCTCCGGCACCCCTCTTCAATCTGTCGCTTCCTTTATAGGAGAACCGGCCAAAGGCCAATTGTACTCTCGGAGTGGCACCGGGAGCGCTAGGGGCGCGGCACCGGCGTCCGCTGCGTGAGGGGATAGGCCGCCTCGGACCAGCCTTGGGTGCCATCGGCGTACCAGAACACATGCGTATAACCGAGCGCTTTGGCGCGCTTGGCGGCGTTCCACGACATCCAGCAATGCCGCAGGCAGTAGAAGACAAGGGGCTTGTTGACATCGCCGCCGCTCGCCTGTTTCAGGCCGCGGCGAAAGTAATCGTCCATCACCGGCGCCAGCGCGCCGTAACCCGTATCCGGCAGCCAGATGCTGCCCGGAATATCGAATCGCGGCTTGTCGCGCCAGATCGTGCCGGGCGCGAGGCCTGCGGGTTTGGGCACCTGCGGCAGGACGTCGACGAAGGCCGCCGCCTTCTTCTGCCAGAGGGCGTGGGCTTCTGTGACGGTGAGCGTCGGCTTGCCGTCGAGCGTCGCCGGCGTCGCGGCCTTGTAGTCCGAGGTGCGATAGCCGCTCGGTTCCGGGACAGGCTGGTCCGCCCGCGCGGCGGGCGCTGCGGCAAGGGCGCATAGGGCGAAGGCGGCGGCAAAGCGGAGCGGTTTCATCCTTGGGTTCCCCGGGTGCTATTTTAGACTTTTGCGGAGTGCGGCCAGCGTTTCCTTGAACCCGGCCGGTCCGCCGAGCAGGCGTTCCATCATCAGAGCGCCTTCCAGCGTCGCCACGATCATTCGTGCAGATTGGGCGGGTTTGACGTCGGCCCCGATGGTGCCATTGGCGCGCCCCTCCGTGAGAATGTGCTTCAGCCAGGCAATGTGACGCTGAAAAAAGACCGCAATGCCCTCGCGGATGCGCGGCGGCAGGATGGCGAGTTCGGCCGCCATGGCCGCGGCGAGGCAGCCTTGCTCCTCCCGCAGGCCATGCAGATAGAGCTTGGCATAGGCTTCGACGCGGGCGAGGCCATCCTCGCTGGCGGCCGCGATCTCCGCCAGCGCCCGGTCATAGCGCTCACCATAGGCCGCGACGAGTGCGAGGCCGAGGTCTTCCTTTGTCGGGAAATGATGGTGGATGCTCGCCTTGCGCAGATCCACGGCCGCGGCAAGATCGGCATAGCTGAAGCCGGACCAGCCGCGCTTTCTCACCAGCACCTCGGCCTCGGCCAGCAGCATCTCGCGTGTATCGCCCGACATAATTATTGCCTACCTACTGATAGGCAGAGTAGTCAAGCTTTTCGGGCGCGCCGTCCGCAGGCGATTGACGGGCGCGCAACTACCGACTAGAAGGTAGGGACATAAACGAGAGGAAGCGCTGGCACCGCGGCATAAACCGAGCGGCGGGCGCGCGGGAGGGCTGCGTGGCGAAGCATCTGACCCTGCTGGTTATGCTGGCGCTCGCGGCTTCTATGGTTTTGCCGCGACACGCTCTCTGCGAGGCGGCCGCGATCACGCCGCTGCCGGTACGCGAGATCGCGCCGGGCGTCTATGCGCATCAGGCGCCGGTGACGGAGATGAACGCCGCGAGCGGCGGCGATATTGCCAATATCGGCTTCATCGTCGGCGATGATGCCGTCGCGGTCATCGATACGGGCGGCGCGCTGATCATCGGCGAGCGGCTGAAAAAGGCGATCGAGGCCGTCACTTCGAAGCCGATCCGTTATGTCATCAATACCCACGAACACCCCGATCACATCTTCGGCAATGCCGCCTTCGTCGCACCGGGCGTGACTTTTGTCGGCCATAGGAATCTGCCGCGCGAGATGGCTCAGCGGGGCCCGGAATATCTCGCCACGTTTCGGCGCACGATGGGCGAAGATCTGATCAAAGGGGTCAAACTCGTGCCGCCGACCTTGCTCGTCGGCACGGACAAGGATGTCTATCTCGATCTTGGCCATCGTGTGCTTGATCTACGCGCCTGGCCGCCGATGCACACTGATTGCGACGTGACGATTTTCGACGAAAAGACCGCCACCTTGTTCACCGGCGATCTGGTCTTCCTGCAGCATGTGCCGGTCATCGACGCCAGCGTTCTGGGCTGGCTCAAGGCCATGCCCGCGCTCGCAAAAATCCCGGCCAAGCTGGCGATCCCTGGGCATGGGGCGATCGGGGTCGACTGGCCGCAGGCGCTGGCGGCGGAAAAGACCTATTTCACCAAGCTGACTCAGGATTTGCGCGGATTCCTTGCGCAAGGCGCGGATATTAACACCGCGGCGAAAAAGGCCGCCCAGTCGGAAGCCGGCAAATGGCAGCTCTTCTGGGTCTATAATCCCCGTAACGCCACCGCGGGCTATGCCGAGATCGAATGGCAGTGAAGCCGGAAGGCAAATGCGCTAGATGAAAGCAGAAGGGAGAAACGACATGCGCGGATGGCATGGAATCGCGGCACTGGCCGCTGCGGTCGCCGCAAGCTTTTTGATTTTGGCGTCGCCGGCGCGCGCCGCCAATGCGACGCCCGAAGAGAACTGGAAAAACCTGGCGGATGCGCTCTTCCCGCACCAGACGTTGACCGAGGATGGGACGATCATCAAGCTCGGCACGCCGCTGGCGGCGGAGGACGCGGCGCTCGTGCCGGTGACGCTGCATATGAACGACACCGATCCCAATCTGCCGGCGAACGATCCGCGACGGGTAAAGAAGATCACCCTCGTCATCGATGAAAATCCCTCGCCCGTCGCCGCGGTGTTCGAGCTCGGGCCGAACGCGGGTGTCACCAAGATCGAGACCCGCGTCCGCGTCAATCAGAACACCAAGGTCCATGCGGTGGCCGAGACCGTGGGCGGCAAGCTCTACGTGAGCGAATCCTTCGTCGCCGCGGCCGGCGGCTGCTCGGCGCCGAGCGGCGATACGGACACCGCCGATGGCCCGCCGCTCGGCACGATCCGTGTACGCGAGATCAAGCCGGAATATGTCAGCAACGATGCGCGCCGCAAGGAAGCTGTCGTGATGATCAAGCATCCCAATAATTCTGGCATGCAGATGGATCAGGAGACGCATCTCTACATCCCGGCGCGCTACGTCGATTCCTTGCGGGTCACGCAAGGCGATACGCTTATCTTTGCGATGACGGGCGGGATCTCGATTTCCGAGGATCCGAACTTCCGCTTCGATTATATCTCGAACGGTTCCGGGAAGATGGATGTCACTGCATCCGACAGCAAGGGCGCGAAATTTGCCAAGAATGCCGCGATCGAGCCGGCGATGTAGGCTGGAGCGCTTCGCCGAAAAGTGGAAACCGGTTTTCGGAAACGAAGCGCGACAATAAAAGGATGGAGCGTTTCACCGTTTCCGTGGAACCGTAAATGCGCTAGTTGAAAAGTTCGAAATCTCCCGGCGCGTGCGTTTCGCCTTCGCTTTTCTCGGCGAGGGCGAGGCGGGCTTCAAGTTCGGCAAGCGTCAGAACCTTGGCGGCGACGCTGGGATCGAGCCGCCAGTGATCCGGCAGCGCGAGTGCCAGCGCGCCGAGAAAGTCGCCGAGATTCTTCAGCTTCTGGCTGATATGGTCGAAGTCCTGAAGCTCGCGCAAATGGACGGGATTGCGGGCGGCGGCTTCCAGAATCAGTGGCGCGATCAAGCTTTGCAGGCGATGCACGGATTCGCCGATTTCGCTCAAGGCTTCGCCGACGCGGTCGGTCACGTCGGCGATCGGGACGCTCGTTTGATTTGCCAGTTCGGCTGGGTCGATGGTCATTCGCATCCCGCTCTAGAAAAATTCGACATCGGCAGTCTGAGACGGCGGCGGCGCAACCGCGACGGGCACTTCCACGCCGACGATGAGGGCTTGGCGCGCCCGGCCGCAGATCGGCCAGAATTGGAGCCGCCGGCCGCTATCGCCGCCGCAATTGCCGCCGATATAGGCTATGTTCTCGGTCTTTAGAAATCGTTCGGCGAAAGCGACGTTCTTCTGGCCGATGTCGGAGAAGTTCTCGATCGTCCGTGCGCCGCCGAAGAGCTTGGCTTCGAGCCGATCCTTGCGGGCGCCGCGTCGCAAAAGGCCGTTGACCAGAAGCTCCATGAGATGCACGCCGTAGCGCTCGGCCTCGCCGTTGCGCGCCGCCTTATCATCACCAGGCAACAAGAAATGGTTCATGCCGCCGACGCGCGCCACCGGATCGCGAACGCAGGCCGCGACACAGGAGCCGAGCAAAGTTACAAGCACGACATCCGGATCCTCGGATACGAAATATTCTCCCTGGACGATATGGACCTTCCGATAATGCGTCTCTTCCCGGTCTGCGGCTGCGGCCGCCGGGGCCCGGCTCATTTCAGCTTCCCGAAAACGGCTTCGATCGCACCCTTCAACACGGGCACCGTAAAAGGCTTGACGAGGTAATTGTTGACGCCGAGCTTGATGGCACGCTCGATCAGCGCGCGATCGCCACGGCCCGTCAGCATGATAAAGGCGGACTTCTGCGTCGCCGGGTGCGCCCGCACGGCTTGCAAAAATTGCAGCCCGTCGAGTTTCGGCATGTTGAGATCGGAAATGACCAGGTGCGCGGGCTTTTGCAGCAGTGACTTCAGGGCCTGCTCGCCGTCTCCGGCCATTTCGATGTTCTCGATTCCGAGCTGCTGCAGACCGTCGCGAATCAGCGCGCGGCTGGTGAGCTGATCGTCAACGATCATTGCCCTTATGGCAGACGCGAACGGCATGCCGTCCCCCCTTCCTCGTTTCGATTTGTTAGTCTTAGAATCTCGCCGCCGATTTTTTCGAGCGGCAATTGCCGCTCCACGGCGTTCATTTCAAAGGCGACGCGCGGCATGCCGTAGACGAGACTTGTCGCTTGATTCTGGCCGATCGTGTTCGCGCCAGCCTTGCGCAGGCTCGATAGACCCTCGGCGCCGTCGCGGCCCATGCCGGTGAGGATCGCGCCGACAGCCTGCGCGCCGACAGTCGCGCTGACGGATTTGAGCATCACATCGACCGACGGCCGATGCCCATTGACAGGGTCTGCCTTGCTCAGGCGGCAGGTCAGGCTTTTGCCTTGTGCGATTTCGAGATGCGTCAGCGTCCCCGGCGCCAGATAGACATGACCCTGCACCAGCGGTGCGCCGTCGCGGGCCTCGCTGACGTGCGGTGCGCAGAGCCGGTCGAGCCGGTCGGCGAAGCTCTTAGTGAAGGTCGCCGGCATATGCTGGGTGATGATCGTCGGCGGACAATTGTCCGGAAACCGCGACAAAACCTCGATCAATGCCTCGACGCCGCCGGTCGAAGCGCCGATGGCGACAATCCGGCCGTCTGGCTCATAAATGACGTTGCGCAGCGCTGGCGCCGCCGGCGCGGCAGTCTGGCGCTGCGGCCTCGTCAGCTGAAGGCGTGCGGCCGCTGCAGCTTTCACTTTCGCCGCAAGGTCGGGGAAAATCTCGCGGTCTGCCGAAGAGGGCTTAGCGATGCAGTCGAAAGCGCCGATTTCGAGCGCCTTGATCGTCGCCTCTGTTCCGCGCGCCGTCAAATTCGAGATCATGATCACCGGCGTCGGCCGCAGCCGCATGATCTTTGAGAGAAACTCGATGCCGTTCATGTTCGGCATCTCGACGTCGAGCGTCACGACATCGGGCTCGAGCGCCTTCATCGCCTCGCGCGCCTCGTAGGGGTCCGCAGCCTGGCCGACGATCTCGATATCGGGATCCTGCGTGAGAATCTGAGAGATCAGATGCCGCATCGTCCGCGAATCGTCGACAACGAGAACCCTGGTCTTGCTCACTTGCCGCAATCCTTTTGCTTCAAGCGATAGGTGGTGATGCCCTCAGTCTCGAAGGCCGCCGCCGCCGGCCCCGAGACGCGCTCGGAATGGCCGATATAGAGCCGGCCTCCGGGCTGGAGCTGCGGCACGAAGCGGCTCCAAAGCCGCGCCTGCGTGTCGTCTTCAAAATAGATCACGACGTTGCGGCAGAAAATGGCGTCGAATTTGCCGCGCATCGGCCATTGGCCGATGAGGTTGAGCTCGCGGAAGGCAACGAGCGAGCGTAGAGCATCGTTCGCCCTCCAGCTTTTGCCGTCCTCGCCGCGCGAGGGCGTGAACCAGCGCAGCCGCAGATCGGCGGGCACCGGCTGCATCGCCGCGTCGCTATAAGTGCCGGCCTTGCCCTCGGCGATCATATTAGGGTCGATATCGGTGGCGAGAATTTTTATATCGAAGGACGGCGCGTCGGGCAGAAGCGAGAGAATCGTCAGCGCGATCGAATAGGGCTCGGCGCCGTTCGAGCAGGCCGCCGACCATAAGCGCAGGCGTCCGCCCCGGCGCGCGCTATCGATCAAGGGCGGCAGGACATGGCGGCGCAAATGTTCGAAATGGTGTGGCTCGCGAAAAAACCGCGTCACATTGGTCGTCAGCGCGGCTAGCATCTGCTGGCGCTCGCTCACGCCCGATTGCGAGGCGACGAGGTGGCAATAGTCGCGAAAGCTCTCGAGGCCGAGCGCGCGCAGTCGCTTCGCCAGCCGCGAATAGACGAGCGCCGCTTTGCCCGGCGGCACGTGAATGCCAGCGTCGGCATGCAGCATCTCCGCGATCTGCCGGAAATCCGCATCGGTCATAACGAATTCGGCCGTGATGGCGGCGCTTGGCGGTTTCCCGGCGGCGGCGAGGGGCGCGCGGGTCATGCGGCCTCGCTTGTCTCTGCCGGCACGGCCTGAGCCTGGGCGTTGGCGATCACCGCATCGACGTCGAGGATGAGTGCGACGCGTCCGTCGCCAAGGATCGTCGCGGCGGCGATTCCCGGAACATGCCGGTAATTTGCTTCAAGGCTCTTGATGACAACCTGCCGTTGGCCCTGGATGGCATCGACGAGGAGAGCGCTGCGGCCGCCGCCTTCCGTCTCGACGAGGATGACGACGCTCGATACGGGATCGGACACATTGGCGCGATAGCTCAGCTCGCGGCCGATATCGATGAGCGGCGTGAATTTGTTGCGGATGGAGATCACCCGCGCCGCTCCGCCCATGCCATGCACCTCGGCGGCCTTGGGCTGCAGGGTTTCGACAATCGCGGTGAGCGGGACGATCAGGGTCTGGTCGGCGACCGTGACGACCATGCCGTCGAGAACGGCGAGGGTCAGCGGCAGGCTCATGGTGAAAGTCGAGCCCTTGCCTGGGCGCGAGCTGATCGAAATCCGCCCGCCGAGCGCCTGGATCGAACGTTTCACGACATCCATGCCGACGCCGCGGCCGGAAATGTCGGAGATTTCCGAGGCGGTCGAAAAGCCGGGCAGGAAGATCAGATTGTCGATCTCTTCGTCGCTGAGCTGCGCATCGGCGGGGATCAGGCTTTTGTCGATGGCGATCTGCTTGACGCGCGTCCGGTTGATGCCGGCGCCGTCGTCGGAGATTTCGATCACGATGCGGCCCGAGCGATGCAGCGCCGAAAGCCGCACCGTGCCTTCCTCAGGCTTGCCGGCGGCGGCGCGCGCCTCGGGCTTCTCGAGCCCGTGGTCGATGGCATTGCGGATCATATGCGTCAGCGGATCGGTCAGCCGCTCGATGACGGTCTTGTCGACCTCGGTGCCTTCGCCATCCGTTACCAGCCGCACGGACTTGCCGGTCATCGCGGCGAGTTCGCGGACAAGGCGCGGCATGCGCTGGAACACCGATTTCACCGGCTGCGCGCGGATCGCCATCACGCTGTCTTGAATCTCGCGCGTCAATTGCTCGAGTTCGTCAAGGCCGATGACGATGCCGGAGGCGCGGGGGAGGCCCGCCTCGTTGACGCGTTGCGCCAACATCGCCTGATTGATGACGAGCTCGCCAACGAGATCGATCAGCCGGTCGACACGGTCGAGATCGACGCGGATTGTCGCGACAGCTTTGGCCTCGGCGTCGGCCGCCTGCCTCGCTGCGGCCGCAGGCTTTGCGGCGGCAGATTCGGCGTCCTCGGCCATGGCCAGCGTCGGGGCGGCGGCAAGCTCGGCCGGCGCTTCGTCTTCACTGGCCGGTGCGTCGAGCCCGCTCTGCACGCGCGCCAGAAGGGCGGCAACTTCATTGTCGAGGCCGCCGGCGGTTTCGGCCAGCGGCGCGGCTTCGTTGACGATTTCGAGGTCGCAATCCCAGGCGACGAAATCGAACACCTCGCGGACGGCGTCCTCGCTCTTCGGCGTCGTCAGCTTGATCGTCCACGTGAGATAGGCGCCTTCGGGGTCGAGCTCGCCGAGCAACGGCAGCTCGGAGATATCGCACGAGGTCTCGA
>JARLIV010000073.1 GCA_031291555.1 Methylovirgula sp.
CCCTGGATTGAGGGATCGGCCTCGTCTGGCGTTCGCGCCGCGGGGCTTACGTTAGCAGCTGGAGATCGGAAGCCAGCCTATCCTCATGCCTTAGGGCCGCTGATTTGCGGTGCCGACTCGGGCTGTGCCCGGGGGTCGGAGGGGATGGGCTATAGGAAACATCCAAGGAAGATCGATGAGACCAAATCAGAATAACAAGCGCATGCGTGGGCGGAACAACAGCAATCGCAAGGGGCCGAACCCGCTGTCGCGGTCTTACGAGTCGAACGGTCCGGACGTTAAGATCAGGGGCACGGCTCACCACATCGGCGAAAAATATCTTCAGCTCGCGCGCGATGCGCAATCGTCCGGCGACCCGGTGATGGCCGAGAGCTATCTGCAGCACGCCGAGCATTATTTCCGTATCATCGCCGCTGCCCAGCAGGCCCAGCAGCAGGCGCAATTCGGCAGCTTCAACCGCCCGGCTGGCGAGCCGGAGGCCGAGGACCTTGATGAGGAAGATGATTTCAGCGGTCTGACGGACCGCTTCGCCTCGCCCCCGGAGCGCGCCGCGCCGCAGAACCAGCCGCAGCCCTACACGGCGCAGCCGCAGGGCCAGAACGGCCAACCCAGTTACAGTGGCCAGCCGAATTACCAGGAGCGCCCGCAGTTTGAGCCGCGCGGCGATCGCGGCAACCGCAATTTCCAAGATCGTCAGGACCGCCAAGACCGCGGCGGCCAAGACCGCGGCGGCCAAGACCGCGGCAATTTCGCCGAGCGCGGCCACCAGCCCAATCGCGACGGCGGCCGCCAGCGCCAGCCCGGGCGCGCCGATGGGCAGCGCTATGACAATGCCCCGCGCTACGAGCGCCATGAGCCGCGCCCCGTGAGCGACGAGGCGGATGGCACCGGCCTGCCGGCCTTCATCACCGCGCCGGTGCCGGTCCGCGTTCAGCCCGAGCCAGCACTGCCGAGCGATGTGGAGACTGTCGGCACGGAGGTTCTCGCCCGGCCGGAAGCCGAGGGCGAGGCGGGTTTCGCCCTGCGGCCGCGCCGCCGCCGCCGCAAGCCGGAGTTCGGCGAGGGCGAGGCGAACAAGGCCTCCTTCGAGGATTAAAACCTTAATGGCCACCGCACGCGGTGGCCATTTTGCAAACCTATGCGCGGCGCCTCTACCAATCCGGCGCCGCTTTCCCTAAATCTCCTGTAAGGTCCGCTGTCGGATGTGCCGAGGCGGAATCGTCATGCCCAGAGCGGGATACGAAAAAGTGGGTGCCGGTTTTTCGCGTAAATCCCGCTCTGATTTATGAGAATCGATCGCGTTACATGCGTTTAGGATATTCGACCTAAACGCATCGCGATCGAAGCGCATGGACAGCCTTGCCATTGGGAGGTCTGGAAAGAATGAATTTCGAAAAATACACCGAGCGAGCGCGCGGATTCGTGCAGAGCGCGCAATCTCTGGCGGTCCGCGAGAACAACCAGCAGTTCATGCCCGAGCATCTGCTCAAGGTTCTGCTGGATGATCCGGAGGGGCTTGCGAGCGGCCTGATCACCAAGGCCGGCGGCAACGCGCATGAAGCCCTGACGCAGACGGAACTGGCCCTGGCGAAGCTGCCGAAAGTGCAGGGCGCGGGCGCCGGTCAGCTTTATATCGCGCCGACGACCGCGCGGCTCTTCGACAATGCCGAACAGATCGCGCAGAAGGCGGGCGATTCCTATGTCACGGTCGAGCGTTTGCTGCTCGCCCTCGCGCTCGAAAAGGGCACCGAGGCGGCCAAGATCCTGGCCCGTGCCGGCGTCACACCGCAGGTGCTCAACGCCGCGATCGAGGATTTGCGCAAGGGCCGCACGGCCGACAATCCGACCGCCGAGAACGCCTATGATGCGCTGAAGAAATACGCGCGTGATCTCACCGAGGCCGCCCGCGCGGGCAAGCTCGATCCGGTCATCGGCCGCGACGAGGAAATCCGCCGCACGATCCAGGTTCTATCGCGGCGGACGAAGAACAATCCGGTGCTCATCGGTGAGCCGGGCGTCGGCAAGACGGCCATCGTCGAAGGCCTTGCCTTGCGCATCGTCAACGGCGACGTGCCGGAGAGCCTGCGCGACAAGAGCCTGCTGGCGCTCGATCTCGGCGCTTTGATTGCCGGCGCCAAATACCGCGGCGAGTTCGAGGAGCGGCTGAAAGCCATCCTCAACGAAGTGACCTCGGCGCAGGGCGGCATCATCCTCTTCATAGACGAGATGCACACGCTCGTCGGCGCCGGCAAGGCCGATGGCGCGATGGACGCCTCGAACCTCTTGAAGCCGGCATTGGCGCGCGGCGAACTGCATTGCATCGGCCCCACGACGCTCGACGAATACCGCAAGCACGTCGAAAAGGACGCGGCGCTGGCGCGGCGCTTCCAGCCCGTCTACGTTTCCGAGCCGACGGTCGAGGATACGATCTCGATCCTGCGCGGCTTGAAGGAGAAGTACGAGCTGCATCACGGCGTGCGGATCACCGACTCGGCGATCGTCGCCGCGGCGACCTTGTCGAACCGCTATATCGCCGACCGCTTCCTGCCGGATAAGGCGATCGACCTTGTCGACGAGGCGGCTTCGCGCCTCAGGATGCAGGTCGATTCCAAGCCGGAGGAATTGGACGAGATCGACCGCCGCGTCGTGCAGTTGAAGATCGAGCAGGAGGCGTTGAAGAAGGAGACCGATACAGCCTCCAGGGAGCGGCTGCAGAAGCTTGAGAAGGAACTCGCTGAGGCGGAGGAGAAATCCGCCGCGCTGACGTCGCGCTGGAAGGCGGAGAAGGACAAGCTGGGTTCGGCGCAGAAGCTCAAGGAGCAGCTCGAAGCGGCTCGCATCGAGCTGCTGCAGGCGCAGCGGCGCGGCGAATATCAGCGCGCGGGCGAATTGACCTATGGCGTCATCCCCGATCTCGAGAAGAAGCTCGCCGAGAATGAGGAGAAGGGTGGCG
This sequence comes from Methylovirgula sp., assembly GCA_031291555.1. Taxonomy (GTDB): domain Bacteria; phylum Pseudomonadota; class Alphaproteobacteria; order Rhizobiales; family Beijerinckiaceae; genus Methylovirgula. The sequence goes on from JARLIV010000073.1 coordinate 2,954, forward strand.
CGGCGCTGGTCGATGAGGCGGTCACGGCCGACCATGTCGCGCAGGTCGTCTCGCGCTGGACCGGAATCCCGGTCGATAAGATGCTCGAGGGCGAGCGCGGCAAACTGCTCCGCATGGAGGAGGCATTGGCCAAGCGCGTCGTCGGCCAGGCGGAAGCCGTGGCGGCGGTCGCGACCGCCGTGCGGCGCGCGCGCGCGGGCCTGCAAGACCCGAACCGGCCAATCGGCTCGTTCATGTTCCTCGGCCCCACCGGCGTCGGCAAAACCGAGCTTACCAAGGCGCTCGCCGAATTCCTCTTCGATGACGAGACGGCGCTGATCCGCATCGACATGTCGGAATATATGGAAAAGCACTCGGTTGCCCGGCTCATCGGCGCCCCGCCCGGCTATGTCGGCTACGAGGAGGGCGGCGCCTTGACCGAAGCGGTCCGGCGGCGGCCCTATCAGGTCGTGCTCTTCGACGAGATCGAGAAGGCGCATCCGGACGTGTTCAATGTCCTGTTGCAGGTGCTCGACGACGGCCGCCTGACGGACGGGCAGGGCCGCACGGTCGATTTCCGCAACGTGCTGATCATCATGACCTCGAATCTCGGCGCCGAGCTTCTGGTCATGCAGCCGGAGGGGCAGGACACGGCCGCGATTCGCGACGAGGTGATGCAGATCGTGCGGGCGCATTTCCGGCCCGAGTTCCTGAACCGGATCGACGAGATCATCATGTTCCACCGCCTGCGGCGGGACGACATGGCGACAATCGTCGATATCCAGATCGGTCGGCTCTCGCGCCTGCTTGAGGATCGCAAGATCACGCTCGAAATGGCGGAAACGGCGCGCGAATGGCTGGCCGCCAAGGGCTACGATCCGGCCTATGGCGCGCGGCCGCTGAAACGCGTGATCCAGAAGGCGTTACAGGACCCGCTGGCCGAGAAAATCCTCGGCGGCGAGATCCACGACGGCGAACTGGTCAAGATCGGCGGCGGCCCGGAAGGGCTCGTCATCGGCGAGGTCACGCCATCGAAATCGGGCGGCAAGGGCAAGACGAAGGTCGCCTAAAGTCAGCCGCCTGAGGTTTCAGGAAAAGCACAGCGCCGGGGGCCGGAGAAGGCCCCCGGCGCTTTACCTTTGGGGGCGGATTTTAAGCATTGCAAAGATGGGAAAACGGCATTTCAGGCCATGTATTTGGCGCGATTTTGGACTATATATTTCATATGCGCTGAAGCGCCCGATTCCCTGCCAAATCCGTAACCCAGAAAGTGCCAGAACGTATGTCTCAACCCGCGTCCGCCAGCCCGAATCCTGTGCCCCAGAACGTGCAAGATTCGGTCGGCGCCGAGCACGACGCTTATGGCGCAGATTCGATCAAAATTCTGCGCGGGCTCGACGCCGTGCGCAAGCGGCCAGGCATGTATATCGGCGATACCGACGATGGCTCTGGCCTGCACCATATGGTCTACGAGGTCGTCGACAATGCGATCGACGAGGCGCTCGGCGGCTATGCGACCAAGATCGGCGTGACGCTTAATGCCGACGGCTCCGTCACCGTCACGGACGATGGCCGCGGCATCCCGACCGACATCCATTCGGAGGAAGGCGTTTCCGCCGCCGAGGTCATCATGACCCAGCTCCACGCCGGCGGAAAGTTCGACCAGAATTCCTATAAGGTTTCGGGCGGCCTGCATGGCGTCGGCGTCTCGGTCGTCAATGCGCTTTCGGTCTTCCTCAAGCTGCGCATCTGGCGCGACGGGCTGGAACATGCCGTCGAATTTGCCGATGGCGAGACCGTCGCGCCGCTCAAGGTCGTGGGACCGGCGCCGGTCCTGGAGGGCAAGGTCAAGCGCGGCACGGAGGTGACCTTCCTGCCATCGACCAAGACCTTTACCATGACCGAATTCGATTTCGGGACGATCGAGCACCGGCTGCGCGAATTGGCTTTTCTCAATTCCGGCGTGCGGATCGAGCTGACCGATCTGCGGTCCTCAGAAATCAAGCAGGAAGAGCTTTTCTACGAGGGTGGGCTCGAGGCCTTTGTGCGCTATCTCGACCGCACCAAAACGCCGCTGATCGCTTCGCCCATCCTCATCAAAGGCGAGCGCGACCGGATCACCGTCGAGGTCGCACTATGGTGGAACGATTCCTACCACGAGAACGTGCTGGCCTTCACCAACAACATTCCCCAGCGCGACGGCGGCACTCATCTCGCCGGCCTGCGCGCTGCGCTGACGCGGCAGGTGACAGGCTATGCCGAGCGGTCCAGCCTCACCAAGCGCGAGAAGGTGGATCTCACCGGCGACGATTGCCGCGAGGGCCTCACCTGCGTCCTCTCGGTCAAGGTGCCAGACCCGAAATTCTCGTCGCAAACCAAGGAAAAGCTCGTCTCGTCCGAGGTGCGCCCGGCGGTCGAGGGCATCGTCAACGAAATGCTCAACACCTGGTTCGAGGAGCATCCGCAGGACGCGAAAACCGTCGTCGGCAAAGTGGTCGAGGCAGCCCAGGCGCGCGAGGCCGCGCGGAAAGCCCGCGAATTGACCCGCCGCAAGGGTGCGCTCGATGTCGCCAATCTGCCCGGCAAGCTCGCCGATTGTCAGGAGCGCGATCCGGCGAAGTCGGAACTCTTCCTGGTCGAGGGCGATTCGGCAGGCGGCTCCGCCAAACAGGGTCGCGACCGCGAGTTTCAGGCGGTGCTGCCGCTGCGCGGCAAAATCCTCAATGTCGAGCGCGCGCGCTTTGACAAGATGCTCTCCTCACAGGAGATCGGCACGCTGATCACCGCGCTCGGCACCGGCATCGGCCGCGAGGATTTCAATCCCGACAAGCTGCGCTACCACAAGATCATCATCATGACCGACGCGGATGTCGACGGCTCGCATATCCGCACGCTGCTGCTCACCTTCTTCTTCCGCCAGATGCGCGAATTGATCGAGCGCGGCCATGTCTTCATCGCCCAGCCGCCACTCTACAAGGTCAAGCGCGGCAATTCCGAGCAATATCTGAAGGACGAGCGCGCGCGGGAAGACTACCTCATCGAGTCCGGCCTCGAAGGCGCGGTGCTGCGCCTCGCCAATGGCGAGGAGCGCGCGGGCCAGGATCTGCGCGCCGTTGTCGAAGAGGCGCGGGTCATCCGCCAGGTGCTCTCCGGTCTTCATTCGCGTTACGACCGCGCCATTGTCGAGCAGGCGGCGATCGCCGGTGCCTTGCAGCCCATTCCCGCCGACGACGATCCCGTCGCCACCGCCCATGCGCAGGAGATCGCCGAGCGGCTCGATCGCTTCGCCGACGAATTGGAGCGGGGCTGGTCCGGCAGGGTCGAAGGCGGCGCTTATGTCCTCACGCGCGAATTGCGCGGCGTGCGCCAGGTCTCGACGCTCGATGCCGCGTTGTTAGCTTCCGGCGAGGCGCGCCGGCTCAACGAGCATGCGCGGGCGCTGCACGATGTTTATGGCCTGCCGGGAAAATTGGTCCGCCGCAGCGAGGAAAAGCCAGTCGGCAGCCCCGCGCAATTGGTCGATCTCATCATGGCTGCGGGGCAGAAGGGCATTTCGCACATCCAGCGCTATAAGGGCCTGGGCGAGATGAATGCCGAGCAATTGTGGGAGACGACGCTCGATCGCAACGCCCGCTCACTGCTTCAGGTGAAGATCAAGGAAGGCGACGAGGCCGACGATATTTTCGTCAAGCTGATGGGCGACGTGGTCGAGCCGCGGCGCGAATTCATCCAGGAGAACGCACTCAACGTCGCCAATCTCGACGTGTGATCTGCCGGCCATTGCAAAGCCGCGCGCTTTTTGGCGCACGCGCGGCGGTCCCGCACCTTCACCTTGGCTTCATTCCAGGCTAAGGGTAGGTCGATCCAGCTTGGCCTCAGAATAGCCTGAGATGCGCAGCGAACTTTGTGCGATGATGACGGCTGGAGCGGGATGCGAAAAAGTGTTTAGCGGCTTTTCGCGCCAATCCCGCTCTAACTTATTGGAATCGATCGCGTTACATGCGGTTAGGTTGATTCGACCTGACCGCATCGCGATCTAGCGCGCGTGGGGAGGGCCGGGTTTCTTGGCCATCAAGCGTCTTCTGGTCGCCAATCGCGGCGAAATCGCCATTCGCGTGTTCCGCGCTGCCGCCGAGATGGGCATTGCGACGGTTGCGATCTATGCCGAGGAAGACAAGCTTTCGCTGCATCGCTTCAAGGCGGATGAGG
>JARLIV010000074.1 GCA_031291555.1 Methylovirgula sp.
AAATGGTGCGCGAGATGCTGCGGCCCATGCTCAAGGCCTGGCTCGACGACAATCTGCCGATCCTGGTCGAGCGGCTGGTGCGCGCCGAGATCGAGCGCGTGGCGCGCGGCGGCCGCTGATCCCAAGCCTTTTTCATCCCGCGTTGACTTCACGGCGCCGCTTGGGCTTTTAGGCGGCGCTTTTGGCGTTTCTCGCCGGCCTGTGGCGCCGGGCAGATTGGTTTGCGTGGATGATGGACAAGACATTCGATCCAGAACAGGTGGAACGGCGGATTTCGGCGCTGTGGGAAGAGGCGGGCGCGTTCCGTGCCGGCCGGCCGGAGCGGGCTGGCGCCGAGACCTTCAGCATCGTCATCCCGCCGCCGAATGTCACTGGCTCGCTGCATATGGGCCATGCGCTCAACAATACGCTGCAGGACATTCTCTGCCGTTTCGAGCGGATGCGCGGCAAGGACGTGCTCTGGCAGCCGGGGACGGACCATGCCGGCATCGCGACGCAAATGGTCGTCGAGCGGCAATTGATGGAGCGCCAGCAGCCGGGCCGGCGCGAACTCGGCCGCGAAAAATTCCTCGAAGAAGTCTGGCGCTGGAAAGAGGAGTCCGGCGGCGCCATCATGACGCAATTGAAGCGGCTCGGCGCCTCCTGCGACTGGTCGCGCGAGCGCTTCACGATGGACGAGGGCCTATCGCGCGCGGTGGTGAGAGTCTTCGTGCAGCTCTATCGCGAAGGGCTGATCTACAAGGACAAGCGCCTCGTCAATTGGGACCCGAAGCTGCTCACCGCCATCTCCGATCTCGAAGTCGTGCAGAAGGAGGAGAAGGGCAGCCTGTGGCATTTCCGCTATCCGCTAGCCGATAAAGAGTTCAATCCCGACGATCCGTCGACCTATATCGTCGTCGCGACCACGCGGCCGGAGACGATGCTGGGCGACACCGCCGTCGCCGTGCACCCGGACGATGAGCGCTACAAGCATCTTCAGGGCAAGAAGGTGCGGCTGCCGCTTGTCGGCCGGCTGATCCCGATCGTCGCGGACACTTATTCTGATCCCGAGAAGGGCACGGGCGCGGTGAAGATCACCCCGGCGCATGACTTCAACGATTTCGAGGTCGGCAAACGGCACAATCTGCCGCTCATTAATGTGTTGGATGCCGAAGCCAAGGTCTGGCTAAGGAACAATTCTGAATTCCTCCTCGACGTCCCTGAGTCCGCTGAACTCACTGGAACGAAGATCAAGTTAGACGGCCAGCCCCGCGAATCCGCGCGGAAACTCGTCGTTGAGATGATGGAGGCGCGCGGGTTTCTCGATAAGATCGAGCCGACGCAACATGCCGTGCCGCATGGCGACCGTTCCGGCGCGGTGCTCGAGCCGCGGCTGACCGATCAATGGTATGTCGATGCGAAAGTTCTGGCGCAACCGGCACTCGACGCCGTGCGCGAAGGCAAGACGAAGTTCGTTCCCGAGAATTGGTCGAAGACCTATTTCCAATGGCTCGACAATATCCAGCCGTGGTGCATCTCGCGCCAGCTTTGGTGGGGCCATCAGATTCCGGCGTGGTATGGAGAAGACGGCGCGATCTTCGTCGCCGAGACGGAGGCGGCAGCGTATGCGCAGGCAGAGGCGCATTACGAGCAGGGTGGCGATATCACGCTCGTCCGCGACGAAGACGTCCTCGACACCTGGTTCTCCTCCGCGCTCTGGCCGTTCTCGACGCTCGGCTGGCCGGACGAGACGCCGGAGCTGAAGCGCTATTATCCGACCAACGCACTGGTCACCGGCTTCGACATCATCTTCTTCTGGGTCGCGCGGATGATGATGATGGGCCTGCATTTCATGCAGGATGTGCCGTTCCACGATGTCTATATCCACGCCCTTGTCCGCGACGAGAAGGGCGCCAAGATGTCGAAGTCGAAGGGCAATGTCATCGACCCGCTCGGCCTCATCGACGAATATGGCGCGGATGCGCTGCGCTTCACGCTCGCGGCCATGGCGGCGCAGGGGCGCGACATCAAACTTTCAACGCAGCGCGTCGAAGGCTATCGCAATTTCGCGACCAAGCTCTGGAACGCGGCGCGCTTTGCCGAGATCAACGGCTGCGCGCAAAGCGCGGCATTCGATCCGCGCACGATGCGCATCACCCTCAACCAATGGATCATTGGCGAGGCGGCCAAGACGATTTCCGAGGTGACGGCGGCGATCGAAGCCTATCGCTTCAACGACGCGGCGAATGCTGCCTATCGCTTCGTCTGGAACATTTTCTGCGATTGGTATCTGGAGCTTGCCAAGCCCTTGCTGCAAGGCGCGGATGCCGCGGCCAGGGCCGAGACGCAGGCGACAACCGCCTTCGTGCTCGACCAGGCGGTGAAGCTGCTGCATCCTTTCATGCCCTTCATCACCGAGGAATTGTGGGCCAATACGCCGCGCGAAAGCGTGCTGGCGCTTGCGCCCTGGCCGGCGCTCGAAGGCATTGCCTTTCCGGCGGCCGAGGCCGAGATCGGCTTCGTCGTCGAGCTGATTTCGGAAATCCGCTCCGTCCGTTCCGAGATGAACGTGCCGGCCGCCGCGCAAGTGCCGCTCGTGCTGGTCGGTGCGGATTCGTCGGTGCAGGCCCGCGTCGAGACCTGGGCGGAAATCATCAAGCGGCTGGCGCGGCTCTCGGACATTTCCTTCGCGGCCGAGGCGCCGGGGCAGGCGGCGCAGATGATCGTGCGCGGCACGCTCGCCGCGCTGCCGCTCGAAGGCATCATCGATTTCGCGGCGGAGAAGGTGCGGCTCGCCAAGGAGATCGAAAAGCTGCAAGGCGAGGCGAGAAAGATCGAGGCCAAGCTCGGCAATGCCGATTTCGTCGCTCGCGCGCCGGAGGATGTGGTCGAGGAAAATCGCGAACGCTTGGCGGAGGCCTTCTCACGCATCGAAAAGCTCGGCGCGGCGCTGCAGCGGCTTGGGTAGGGACGCAACCGCCGCCTCTGCTGCCGCTTGAAGGCGCCGCCGGCGGCATTAGATTGAGGGCCGTTGGGGACAAGGGGCGGAGTGCATGGTCAGCGAGCAGGACATTTATGCGGCATTGCGCGCGGTCGCGGGACCGGACGGCAAGACGCCGCTGCCGGAGACGGGCGCGATCGCGGGCGTGACGGTCCGTGGCGATAAGGTCTATCTCTCGCTCTCCGTCGCGCCGGAGCAGGCCGCGGCACTCGAAGGCATGCGGCTTGCCGCCGAACAGGCGGTGCGGCGCCTGCCGGACGTCGGCGCGGTGCTTGTCAGCCTGACGGCGCAGAAGCCGGCGGCCGCGCCGCCCCCACGGCAATCGCGACCCCCGACACCGCCGCGCAGCCTCGCGGTGCCGGGCATCGCCCGCATCATCGCCGTTGCTTCGGGCAAGGGCGGGGTCGGCAAATCGACGACGGCGGTCAATCTCGCGCTCGGCCTCGCCGGGCTCGGCTGGCGCGTCGGCATTCTCGACCTCGACATCTACGGGCCGTCGCTGCCGCGGCTGCTGCACATCCACGGCCAGCCCGAGGTGGTGGAACGGCGCATCCAGCCGCTCGAAGCCTTCGGCGTGAAAGCCATGTCGATCGGCTTCATGCTTGACGAGGAAGAGCCGGTCATCTGGCGCGGCCCGATGGTGATGGGCGCCGTGCAGCAGATGCTGCGCGATGTCGCCTGGGGTGAGCTCGATTGCCTCGTCGTCGACATGCCGCCCGGCACGGGCGATGCGCAATTGACGCTGGCGCAGAACGTGGCGCTGGCTGGCGCCGTCATCGTCTCGACGCCGCAGGATCTGGCGCTGATCGACGCACGGCGCGGCATCGCCATGTTCAACAAGGTCAATGTGCCGGTGCTCGGCGTCGTCGAGAACATGAGCTATTTCGTGTGCCCGCATTGCGGCGAACGCTCGGATATTTTTGCGCATGGCGGTGCGCGGCACGAAGCGGAAAGGCTCGGCGTTCCCTTCCTCGGCGAAGTGCCGCTGGCGCTGACGATCCGCGAACAGTCCGACGCCGGTGCGCCGGTCGTCGTTTCAGAGCCGGACAGCGTCTATGCCGCCGCCTATCGCGACATTGCCGCCAAGGTCCAGGCCCAGCTTGAGGGCGCGCCGGTGCGCGCCGCGCCGAAGATCGTGATTGAATAGAAGGCTAGCCTGCGTCATGCGCGGGCTTGACCCGCGCATCCAGGCGGCGATTTCTACCAGTTCAATGTTTCATAGAGATCGTTCCAATCAGGATTCATTTCCTGAATCATCGTGAGCTTCCAGAGCCGCGGCCAATGTTTGAGCGTCTTCTCACGCTGGATGGCGACGCGAATGTCGTCGAAGCTTTCGTAATAGACAAGGCGGTTAAGTCCGTAACGCGCAGTGAAGCCCTTTTGGCCTTGTTCGCGATGCTCGTGAACGCGACGAGACAAATCATTCGTGACGCCAATATAGAGCGTACCGTCGCGCTTGTTGCTCATGATGTAGACGAAGCCACCCATCAACGCAGGATATGCAGGATCAGAATCGAAATAAATATTCGATTGATGCCTGGATGCGCGGATCAAGTCCGCGCATGACGGCGGGTGCTATCCGCCCGTTACGCTCATGTGGCGCGGGACGGCGGGGGTGGTGTGGGCGCGGTCGATCTTGAAGTCGTGGCCTTTTGGCTTGCGGGCGATGGCTTCCTCGATCGCGGCGTTGAGAAGCTCGTCGCTGGCGGAGGCGCGGAGCGGCGCGCGCAGGTCCGCCGCATCCTCCTGTCCGAGGCACATGTAGAGGGTGCCGGTGCAGGTGACGCGCACGCGATTGCAGCTCTCGCAGAAATTATGCGTGAGCGGGGTGATGAAGCCGAGCCGTCCACCGGTCTCGGCGACTTCGACGTAACGGGCCGGGCCGCCGGTGCGATAGGTGAGGTTGCGAAGGGTGTAGTGCTTGGCGATCTCGGCGCGCACCTGCGTCAGCGGCAGATATTGGTCGAGCCGGTCCGGCTCGACGGCGCCCATGGGCATCACCTCGATCAGCGTCAGGTCCATCCCCCGCGCGTGCGCCCAGGCGATCATGGGCACGATCTCGTCCTCGTTGACGCCCTTTAGCGCCACCATGTTGATCTTGACGTCGAGGCCGGCCGCCTGCGCCGCATCGATGCCGGCAAGAACTTGGCCGAGATCGCCGCGCCGGGTGATGGCGCGGAATTTCTCCGGGTCGCGGCTGTCGAGCGAGACATTGACACGGCGGACGCCGCAGGCCGCCAGTTCCGGCGCGAAAAAGGCGAGGCGCGAGCCGTTGGTCGTCAGCGTCAACTCGTCGAGCGCGCCGGATTCAAGATGCCGGGCAACGCCCTCGAAGAGCCGCATAATGTTGCGGCGGACGAGCGGCTCGCCGCCGGTGAGCCGCAGCTTGCGCGTACCCCGGGCGATGAAGGCGCTGCACAGCCGGTCCAATTCCTCGAGCGTGAGCAGGTCGCCTTTCGGCAGAAAGCTCATATCTTCGGACATGCAATAGACGCAGCGGAAATCGCAGCGATCGGTCACCGAAACCCGCAGATAAGAGATCGCGCGGCCAAAGGGGTCAACAAGCGGCCGCGCTTGCGGCTGCTTTTCTTCCGTCGGCTCGGCCGGCCGCAAATCAGTGCAGGGCTGGTTCATCGATCTGATATAGTGCACGAAAGTAAAAGGCTGAATAGGACCAAAGAAAGCGCAGTGCAATGACGTATCCGCCTTGCCACACACCGAAGGCCCAGCAATGGCCGCGCGAGCTTCGCCTGAGCGCCGGCGGCAAGCTGCTGAAGGTCGCGTTCGAGAGCGGCCGCGGCTTCGAGCTGCCGGCCGAATATCTGCGGGTGATGAGCCCCAGCGCGGAAGTGCAGGGGCATGGACCACAGGAGCGCAAGACATTGGGCGGCAAGCGGAATGTCGCCATCACCGGGGTCGAGCCGGTGGGCAGCTACGCGGTGCGGCTGAGCTTCGACGATCTGCACACGACCGGCATCTACACCTGGGATTATCTTTACGAGCTCGGCGCGCGGCAGACCGAAAAATGGTCGCAATATCTCGCTGAACTCGAAACCAAGGGCCTCAGCCGCGACCGGCCCGGAGAAAAATAAAATGGCCGGGACAACGGAAGCTATACATAGATTGATATAGCTGTTTACTGCCGGTGCTGTCCCTGGGAGAGATTAAGATGCCGATATCCATCACGCTCGCCGTACCGGTCTTTTTGACGATCTGGTTTATCGCGCTGTTCGCGATCCTGCCGATCGGCGTGCGCTCGCAACGCGAATCGGGCGGCTATGTCGAGGGCACGGATCCCGGCGCGCCGGTCAATCCGCAGCTTTTGAAGAAGGCCCTGCTGACGACACTGGTCTCGCTGGCCGTGTTCGGACTCCTGATGCTCGTGCTGCGGCTTTGCGGCTGGGGGAGTGCCTGAGAAAGGCCCGGCAATAAAGGCTGCCTCTATTGACCCGCCCGGCCGATGCGGTTAGGTCCAGCCACCTCCCTTGGGAGCGCGTAGCTCAGCTGGTAGAGCATCTGACTTTTAATCAGGAGGTCATGGGTTCGAATCCCATCGCGCTCACCAATAATTCAAACGCTTAGCTTGCGGCAAAAAAATCGCGAGATGTGAGCGGACCTGTAGCGGACCCGCCGGGGCAAATTTGGCGGACGGCCTTGC